>NZ_CP045337.1:0-22652 GCF_009363335.1 Labrenzia sp. THAF191a | reverse complement strand
ACGGCGCAGGAATTGGAGCCGGAAGGGCGCGCGGCGCAGGAAATCGCCGGCCTGTTCGCGTTCCTTTCGGAGCAGGCAAGCATGATTGCAGGAAATCATGAAAGGATGAAAGCATGAGCCGCAAGCCTTCCCTTTTGGCGAGCGCCATCAAGACCGCAGAGCAGCCGGCCGCAGCGCCGACCGGCACGGACGTTTCTGATACACCGGCCGAGCCGAAGCGCCGCGCGCGCAGCGGCCAGACGGCCGGGAGCTATGTTGCACCGTCGCGGGCCAACAAGAGCGCCAAAACGCACTACCTGCCGCCTGCCTATTGGGAAACGTTGGAAGAGATCAGCTTTCGCACGCGCGACCCGCAGGGCAAGCGGATTCCGCAGGAGCGGCTTGTTGCCGAGGCGCTGAACCTGCTTTTCGTGAAATACAATTTCCCGGTCATTCGCGAGGATGGGGATTGAAACTATAACAATATGTACTATAGTTTTTTGTGCTATAGTGAGGTGTCGTGCGAATTTTCCTGACCAAAGGCGTTGTGCGGTTCGCTCGCAGGCAACGGATTGCTGATGCCAGCTTGGGCGAGGCGATTGAACGGGCCGAGCGGGGCACGATCGACGCCGATCTTGGCGGCGGCCTCATCAAGCAGCGCGTGGCGCGGCCCGGTCAGGGACGCTCTGGCGGGTTTCGGATGATTGTCGCCTATCGGGCTGCTGGCCGCGCGGTGTTTCTGTATGCGTTCGCCAAGAACGAACGTGACAACATCGACGCGGACGAGCTGGAAGCCCTGCGCACGATCGGCGCGAATTGGCTTGCCGCATCGGCCGAGCTGGTCGGGCAAGCTATTGAGGACGGAGATTTGAAGGAGATCGAGCATGACGACGACGAAGCCTAGCCGTCTTTCCCGCGAAATCGCGGAAATGGCTGGCGCGCAGCGCCGCCTCGGGATCATGGATGAGGCGACCTATGAGAAGATCACGGCGCGGCACTTTGGAGAGAAGACCCTCCCGACCGAAGCGCCGATGACGGGCGCGGAAGTGCGGGCCGTGCGCGAGCGGGCGCACCTTAGCCAAGCCGCGTTCGGCCGTTATCTCAACGTGACGCCCGGCTATGTGTCGCAACTTGAACGCGGCGCGGCGCAGGCAAAGGGGCCGGCGCTGGCCTTGTTGAACGTCATTCGTCGCCGAGGCATTGAAGCGCTTCATTAATAGCGCAGCGCAAACATGCTTGCATGTAAGCGTGTAAGCAATCCGCCCCCGGCCGTCCCTACGGCCCTAGATGATGAGAGCGGGCCGGTCGGGGGCTAGCGCCGTGCCTGCGGAGGCCAAGCCATGACGACCAAGACGGCCGAAACGATCATCCGGGAGCTGACGGCCCGACATGGGGTTGCCGTTCAGCGCACGGCGCTGGACGATTGGGCCGATGATGCCACCCGGCTTTCAGGGGACGATGGTGTTGTTGATGAAGTTGGGGAGCTGGTCATTGCCTTACGGCGGGCGCAGGCTGTTGACGGGATCGAGCTGACCCGGCTTCATTCGCGTTATCTGGACGAACGGGACGCGGCGTAGCCGCCCGGCCCGGAGGCGAACGCGCCCCCATGTCGCGCTGTAGTGAGCCGGAGGGCGGCAAGTGACAAAGCCCCGGTGCGTCAGCGCCGGGACCGCTGTTCCCATCTTGCCGGCTCGGGCAGGGGGGCTTTTCGCTTCTCACGCAGCAGGGCTTTCATTTCCTCGCCCGAAATCCCCGACCGGGGATCATCGGCCGCCGCCTCGATGCTGCGCTTGAGCAGTTCCTGGCGCAGATCGGCATGGGGTTCCAGCTCCTTATGCTCGCCCAAGATCACGAACACGGCTTCGGACGGATCAAGGAACGTTTCCTGTTCGATCAGATCGAGCAGCCACAGGGCCAGCGACGGCGGCAAATAGGCTTCAAATCGCAACCCGCCCTCTGCGACCTGGTTGCGGAGCCGCTTGGTTTGTTCGACTGCATGGGCCTTATCGGCGGGATCGGGCCATTCGGGCGCATCGGTGTCGGTCATGGCTTCATCCTTCATGCTTGGTCGAACAGCCCCCGGAACTCGGGGTCGGCATAATAAGCCAGCTTGCCGGCTACGATCGGCCGTTGCCCGGCGAGGAACAGCAATTCGACATGCTGCGGCAGGTTGCGGACCTCATCAGGGGTCAACAGCGGCCGGGCCGTGTGTTGCTCACTGTGCGAAATGCCGGATTTGTCGGAATCGAGCGCCCGGCTCATGGTCTGGAACACAACGGTTTCCTGCCCGAGTAGATCGGAGACAAGCCGGGCGCTATCGTGATCGTTGACGCCGAACACCTGTAGGACGCCGGCGTTTGAAAGGAAGGTGCCGGCGCGCTGCCCGTATGTGGCGCGGAGCTGGTGAACGTCTTGCAGGATGGGCCAGAGCTGGACGCCATAGCCGGCCATGAGGCCCATTGCGCGCTCGACGGGGGCCAGATGGCCGAGGGCGGCGAACTCATCCAGCAGATAGAGGACCGGCACGGCCGGCTTGGCGGGATCGCGGGCCATGTCGGTGAGGCTTTGGGCGACGAGCAGACGCAGCCAGCGCGAATAGGTGGCGAGGCGATCGGGTGGCAGGACGAGGAACACAGAGACGTTGCGGCGCTTGAGATCGGCAAAGCGAAAATCGGATCGGCCGAGGACGGCGACCATGCGCGGGCTGTCGAGGAAATGGGTATGGCGCTGCGCGGCCGAGAGGACGCCGGCGGCTTCCCGGTCGGATTTGCCGAGGTGGCGGTTTGCGGCGCGGGCGATCAGGTCGGAGGCGGCCGTTGACGCCTGCATGTCCTTCAGGAGCGCCGCGAAGGCGTCAGGGGCGAGGGTGAGATATTCGCGCAGGGTGGCGAGGTTTCGCCGGTCGCGCGGCTCGCTGGCGGCAATATGGAGGATCAGGCCGGCAATGAGCGCCTTGGCTTCCTCGTTCCAATGCGCTTCGCCCGCCATGCCCGGTTCATCGAACACGAGGGCGTCGGCCAAGGTGCTGGCATCTTCCGCGATATCGAGGCCGGCCGTGTCGAGTTGGTCGAGCGGATTGAAGGCGGCCGAGGGCTGGCCGGTGACGCCGAAGGGGTCGAGGACATGGACCGGGCCGAATTGCTGGCGGGCGCGGCCGGCGATCTTGGCATTTCGCCCTTGGGGTCGATGCAGATCACGGAGCGGTCGGCGGTGAGCAGGTTGGGGATGATGGTTCCTACCCCTTTGCCGGTGCGCGTGGGTGCCATCGTCAGCAGATGGGCCGGGCCGTCATAGCGCAGGAGCTTCCCGGTCTTGCCGTCGCGGCCGATCAGCAGGCCGGAATCGGCGCGGGCGAGGGCGGCGGTTTCCTTGTCGGTGGCGAAGCGGGCCGAGCCGTGGGTTTCGCCGTCCATATCTCCGAAATGGATAATCAACGGATTGGTGAGGAAGCGGAAGGCGAGCGCCAGCAGCACCAGCAGCGTGACGAGATCGAGCAGGAGAACCGGAACCGAGCCGACGCGAAAGCCGATTTGTTCGAGAGCGAAGCGGCCGCCGAAACCGACGACGAACAGGACGATAACAAGGAGGAACAGAAGCCCGAGAAGCGGTTTCCAGATGCGGAAAGGTGCGGCGAGCAGAGCGACGAACGCCCATAGCGGATCACGCGCGGCCTGCCGCATCATGTTCTTGAACGCGGCCCATGCAAGCGTTGCCTGACTCATGCGGCCGTCCCCCCGGCGCTGCCTGTCGTCTCCCCGGCCGGCGCGTTGCCGATCAGATCGGCAAACAGTTCCTTGTCACCGGGGCGCGTCAGGAAGTCGGGCAGCTCACGCTTGAGCCATTCGCCCAAGCGCCGGGAAAATTCCTCATCCTTGCCGTTTTCGAGGCGATGCAGGACGAGCGCACCGAGCAGCACCTTGCGGCGCGTGTCGTTGGCGCGTTCCTGCTTAGACAGCCGGGCCTTGAGCGTGGCGCGCTGCGCATCCAGTTCGGCCAAGCGTTGTTCGATCGTTTTGCGCGCCATTCCTCAAATCTCCTTTTCCGGTTGTTCGCCTAGACTATCATTCCCGGCCCTCTTTTCCAGTGTTTGCCTGTTGCGCTTGAGTTTTCGACGGTTTTGCATCACAATTCCGGCCTCAGTTTCATTGCATCGACCTTGCCGCAGCGCGACACCAAGCGACGAAAGAGCGTAGCGATTGAGTTGAGAAGGGCGCACTTACGACTTGCTTCGCAAGTCAGCGTTCCGCCTGCCGGCAGGCGGGCGGGAGAAGTGGAAACGGTATCGAGGCAACACGGTTGGCGATCTACCATTTGAGTATGAAGCCAGTTTCGAGGGCGACCGGCCGTAGCGCCGTCGCTTCGATGGCCTATCGTGCCGGGGAGAAGCTGACCAACGAGCGCGACGGCATCACGCATGACTACACGGCCAAGCAGGGTGTGGAACATGCGGAGATCGTCTTGCCGGAAGGCAGCCACGCAGATTGGGCGCGGGATCGTTCGGCCTTGTGGAACGCCGCCGAGTTTGCCGAGAAGCGGAAGGACGCCCGCGTTGCCCGCGAATTTGAGATTGCCTTGCCGCATGAGCTTTCGGCGGAACAGCGGCTTGAGGCAACGCGAGAGTTCGCGCAGGAGTTGGCGAACCGCTATGGCGCGGCCGTGGACTTCGCCATTCATGCGCCGCATGACGCCAGCGACGTTCGCAATCACCATGCGCATGTGATGATGACCACGCGCCAGGTGACGGAGGAAGGCTTAGGCGAGAAAACCTATCTTGAGCATAAGAATGCGCGGCTGTTGTCCGCTGGCCTAGCGACGACCGACATGCAGCTTCGCGACATCAGGCAGACGTGGGAGGGGATCGCGAACGAGCGGCTTGCGATGGCCGGGCTTGATATTCGGATCGACCATCGTTCGCACATGGAGCGCGGGCTAGAGATTTCGCCCACCGAACATATGGGCGTCCATGCCACGCAGATGGAGCGGCGCGGCCTTGACGTGGCGCGCACGCGGCTGGACGAGGAAGCGGCGCAGCGGAACGCCGATCTTATCCGCGAGAAGCCGGAACAGGTTCTTACCCTCATCACCGGCGAAAAGAGCGTGTTCGATCGGCGCGACATTTCCCGGACCCTGCATCGCTACATCAACGACGATGTGCAGGAGTTCCAGAGCGCCTTTGCGAAGGTGATGGCCTCGCCCGCCCTGGTCGAGCTTCAGCCGGAGCGGATCGACCAGGCTACAGGTGAGATCGCGCTTGCGCGGTTCTCAACCCGCGAAATGGTCGGGACTGAATCCGGCATGATCGAGAGCGCGCAGCGGATGCACCAGGCGCAATCTCATGGCGTCGAGCGCCGGCATGTCGAGCGCGCCATAGAGCGGCAGGACGCCGCCATTCAGCGCAGCGCCGGCGATGCTTCCGCCCGGCTGTCCGACGAGCAGCGCCGGGCGATCGAGCATATCACCGGGCCGGAGCGGATTTCCGCCGTGGTCGGTTTCGCAGGCGCTGGCAAGTCCACCATGCTCGCGGCCGCGCGCGAGGCGTGGGAGGCCGAGGGCTATCAGGTCCACGGCGCGGCGCTGTCGGGCAAAGCGGCCGAGGGCTTGGAGGAATCTAGCGGCATCCAGAGCCGCACGCTGGCGTCATGGTCCCGCGGTTGGGAGAACGACCGCGGCACGATCGGCCGCGGCGACGTGTTCGTGATCGACGAGGCCGGCATGGTCGGGAGCCGCCAGCTCGCCCGCTTCGTTGGCGAGGTCGAGGCGCGCGGGGCGAAGATCGTGCTTGTAGGCGATCATGAGCAGCTACAGGCGATCGGGGCCGGCGCACCGTTCCGGGCGATCACGGAGGAAATCGGCCATGCCGAGCTGTCCGAGATACGCCGGCAGCGCGTGGACTGGCAGCGGGAGGCTTCCGTTGACTTCGCCACGCATCGGACGGCCGAGGGGCTGGCGGCCTATCGGGATCACGGCAATATCAGCTTTGCGGAAACCGGGGAGGACGCGCGCGGCCAGATCGTGCGCGATTATCTTACCGACCGCGACGAGCGCCCGGACGGCACCCGCGTAGCGATGGCGCATCGCCGGGCCGATGTTCGAGCCATCAATGACGCGATCCGGGCCGAGCTACAGGACCGGGGCGAGCTGGCGCAGGGCGAGGACGCCGGCGGGCTGACCTTCCAGACCAATGACGGCAAGCGGGAGTTCGCGCCCGGCGACCGCATCGTGTTCTTGGAGAACAACCGCGACCTTGGCGTGAAAAACGGAATGCTAGGCACGGTCGAGCGTGTCGAGGCCGGCCGACCGGGTGCCGGCCCCATGATCGTCGCCCAGCTCGACGGCCGGGGCAGCGATAGCATTAGCGTATCGACTGGCGACTATCAGGCGATCGACCACGGCTATGCGACGACGATTCACAAAAATCAGGGCGCGACCGTGGACCGCGCCTATGTGATGGCGTCGGGCACCATGGACCGACATCTAACCTATGTCGCCATGACCCGGCATCGCGACGGCGTGCAGCTCTACGCGGCACAGGACGAGTTCACCAATGCCGGCCGCCTGGTCGAGCATGGGGCCGCGCCCTATGAGCACGATCCGCAGAAGTCCGACAGCTATTTCGTGACGCTGGAAAGCGACAAGGGCGAGCAACGCACCCTATGGGGCGTCGATCTTGAGGGCGCCATGACGGAGGCCGCGCCGGAGATCGGGGACAAGATCGGCCTTCAGCATCTAGGCTCCACCCCCATCACCTTGCCCGATGGCACGCAGACGCACCGGAACACATGGAAGGTTCAGGATGCCGGCGAGCTCGCCTATGACCAGCTTGAACGCCGCCTGTCGCGGTCAGGCGTGAAGGAAACGACGCTCGATTACACGAAGGACTTTGCCGAGCGGCGCGGGATCGCGGAGCAAATGGGCGTCCGCAGCGAGATCGAGATTCCGGCCGAGCGCGCCGGGCTACGTGCGGAACGGGAGTCGACGGCCGAGAAACAGCGGGGCGGCATGTTCGCCGGCCTCAAACTCAATGCGCGTCCTCAGCCTTCCCAGGAACGCGGTGAGCCTTCGCGGACGGTGCAGCGGCCGGAAAGAGAGGGGAACTTGCGGCCAGCGCCGGCGCAAGACCGCCCCGATACCGATAGATTGGCCGAGCGGGCGCGGCGGCAGTCGCCGCTTGAGGCGGCTGTTGACCGCTATTCGCGGGCCTATCAGTCCATTGACCAGCACCGGCGCGACGGCCTGCCTGTCCTCGACATGCAACGGCAGGAAATTCGCGCGGCCGGGCAGAAGCTCGACCAGGTGCAGAACGGCATGAAAGATTTGATGCGCTCGACCTTGCAACACGATCCGGCAACGGTGCGTGCCATGACCGAGCTTTCCGGCCGGGAGCGTGTCGCCCAGGTCATCGACGGCATGAAGCGCGAGAACGCCGCCCTGCAAGACCCCAATATCAGGGCCGAGCGGTTCGTGAACCGCTGGCAGGAGCTACAGGGCCAGCGCCAGGAACTTCGTGGCTGGCAGCATGACGATGCCCGCGCGAAGGTCGAAGGCCAAATGAACAGCATGGCCCACAGCCTCGAACGTGACCCGCAGGTCGATTCCATTCTGCGCAATCGGCGTCAGGAGCTTGGAATCGGGCAGCAGCAGCGCCGGGGCCAGAGCATTGCCCATGAGCTGCAAGAGGAAATGACACGCGGCCAGCGCCTCAGCAGGGGCATAGGCATGGGAATGTAGGCAGGGAGATCATATGACGGAACTGGACGACGACAGGGAAGGATTCGAGCCGGAGGACGCCGGCGACCCGGCCGCAGCCTTCGACGCGCTACGGCAGACGGTGGATAATCTCGCCGGCGACCTCACGCGGGAAATGACCACCATCCGCAAGGGCGTGGAAGCGGCCTTTGAGGAATTTGACCGGCATGGGCCGCCGGAGGACTACAAGCCGGAGCTGGCGCAGATCGTGCAGCAGCTCGCCCATGTTGCGGAGCGCCTGCACGGCGTCGAGCAGACGCCCATTCTCCGGCAGGGCGCACAGCACTATGCGGCCGCGCTCGAGCGCAGCGGCGAGGGCCTGGTGAGGACCGCCGTGCAGCAGCTCGAGCGCCAGGCGGCCGACCTCGAGCGCATCAGCAGCGTGCTTGCCTCCCATAACAAGAGCGCCTTTCATCGGAAGGATCAGGATTTCCGCATGTGGATGGCGGGCGGGATCGGCATCATAGCCGGGGCGTTCCTGTTGGCGTTGTTGCCGCGCTTTCTGCCGTTCTCCGCTGACAGCCATGTTGCTGCCCTTGTCATGGGTAACGACCGCATCAACGCGGCATATGCCATGATCAACTCTGTGGATCCTATCGGCGTCAAAAAGATGCAATGGGGGGCCGGGTTCTATGAGGCCAGCGGCGGGGAGATTTCCGCGTGCTTGGAGAAGGCCAGGCAGACGGCCAAGGATCAGAAGTGCAACATTACTGTGCCCGCGCCGAAGGAAGGCCTTTGAGATTTCGCATGCGCGTTTCGCGCCAGCTCGGTCAACCCGTTCTTTTTGATAGTAAAATACGCATTACGTAGCATCCTGGGTATCCGAAGTGAAAGCACGGTGGAACGGCTTGTGTTTAGGAGGTAGTTCGGCTTTTGTTGGAGCCAGTGAGATCGCTGTCCTTGCCGTTGGGATGCCGTCCTCGGTTTGGTGCATGCCGATGAGCAACGCGGTGCCCGCTCTCGCCAAGTCCGACAGGAAGGACCAAATGATGGGGTGCAGCGGTCGATCGAGCGAGGCGAAGGGCTCATCGAGTAGAAGTATCCGCGGTCGCCGCAAGGCGGCGAGCGCGATGTTGAGACGTTGCTTCTCTCCACCGGACCAGGTCACGGTAGGCAGATCCCAGATATGTGGCGGTAGCGCCAACTGCTCAAAGAGCCCTTCTATTTCGGTGAGGCAAGTGCCGGGCGCGGCCGTCTCTCGGGCAAGGTCGCGTCCGGACTTGCCCGGAATAGCTGTCAGAAACTGCGTGCAATAGCCAATGGTCGAACGCCGGATCGAGATCAGTTCCACCACGGAAAGGGTGAGAAGATCGCGCCGCCACCCGCCGGTATCCAGGATCGCCGTGCCCGCGCTCGCCACGCGCGTACCGTAGATAAGGTCCAGCAGTGTCGATTTTCCCGAGCCTGAGCCGCCGACGACCAGTCCCACCTCGCCTGCCGTCAGCGTGAAGGTCGCCGGGCCGATTGTCCGGTCGCCATAACGTTTCGCAAGGCCTTCGACACACAGGATCGTCATTCGAACACTCAAATCATCGACGCGACGAGATCGCGACTTGCTGGATGGGAGGGATCGGTAACCAATCGGTCCGGCGGCGCTTCCTCGACGATCCGCCCCTCGTGCAGAACGATGACGCGGTGCGCGAGGAGTCGTGCTATGCGCAAGTCGTGGGTCACGAGGAGCATCGCCACGCCCGTCCGGCGCTGGAGTTCGGACAAGAGCCTCAGGAGCCGCGCTTGGGCGGACGTGTCGAGGCCCGTCGTCGGTTCGTCCAGGAACAAGATGTCCGGCTCGTGCACGAGCGCGCGAGCGATTTGCAGCCGCTGTTGCATGCCGCCTGAAAACACACCCGGCAGGTCACGCATCCGCGCTTCATCAAGGTCCAGTGCCGCAAACCAGTGCCGTGCTGCCTCCAAGGCTCGGCCGAAGTGGCGTTCGCCATTGTCGAAGAGCGTTTGAGCGATGTTGGCGGCGGCGCTCGCGGCTAGGTCGAGCGTCTCGCGGGCATCCTGTGCGACGAAGCCGAGCCGCCGGCGGCGGAGCGAGACGAGGGCCTGCTCCGGCAGATCATAGAGAGACAGCGGCGTCTCCCCATCGACGGAGAGCAGGACCCGACCCTTCGTCGGAGGCAGGCATCCGGCCGCCGTGCGCAGCAGCGTCGACTTTCCCGCGCCGGACTTTCCAACGAGACAAAGAACCTCGCCTGGATAGAGCGAAAGCGAAGCACCTCGCACGATGCGCCCGCCGAAGGAGATGTGGTCAAGCGTCAGGAGGGGCTGCGGCAGGTTAGGCACTGGCGGCTTCCTCCGCACGCTCGGCACAGCATTCCGTGTCGGAGCAGACCCATTCGCTCGTTCCGTCGTCGTTGAGGAGAAGGTGGTCGAGATGGCTCGTGGCGCACCCGCATATCACGCATTGCCGTCCGTCCGAGGGATGACTGGGGTCAAAGGGAACGTCCTCGAAGGCGATGCTTTCCACGCGCGTATAGGGTGGCAGCGCATAGAGTCGGCGTTCGCGCGCCGCGCCGAAGATCTGGATGGCCGGTGAATTGTCGAGGCGGATATTGTCGCGCTTGGGGATAGGAGAAGGTGACATCAGATAACGACCTTCCACCATGACGGGATAGTCATAGCCGGGCTGGGCGACGCTGCCGCTTCCCGTCCTTTCCTCGAAGAGCCGCGTATAGACCCGACCATAGTCAGATGCCGCGTGCATGCGGGCCGCCTCGCCGGCTGAATTGACGAAGGCGCGCAGCGGGTCCGGCCGCGGCACCTGGTAGACGACGACCTGTCCCTCGGCGAGCATCGCCTCGGGCACGCGCTGGCGGACCTGGATCAGCGTTGCCTCACGGGTCAGGGTCGTGGTGGCAACGAAGGCGGTGCGCGTGAAGAAGGCGCGGATACTGACGGCATTCACGGTCTCGTCGGAGCCGTGGTCGGTCACTTTCAGACGGTCGTCTGCACCGATGAGGCTTGCGGTCACGACCATGCCGCCAACACCCCAACCATAGGCGATCGGCATTTCCGGCGCGATGAAGGGCACCTGGTAACCGGGAACGGCCAGTGCCTTCAGAATGGTACGGCGAACGGAGCGTTTGCTGTCTTCATCGAGATAGGCGAAGGTCTCAGTCATCGCAGGCAAGCCTCCGGATCGTTTCAAGATCGGCCTGGAAATCGGAGTAGTGCGGCAGCTTGAGATGCGAGACGTAGCCGCTCGCCTCGACCCCGTCGCCATGCGTCAGCACCAGGTCCGGGTCGAGCCCGGATTTCAGCGCCTGATCGACTGTCGCCATCGCCACGGCCTTGCGCTCGTTGGCGCCGAAGGCAACGCCGAAACCCGGGGACAGATGCGATTGCCGCCCGTCGAGTACCGGGGCCACCATGCGGCAGGCCGTCACCTCGATATCGCCGACAGAGACGGTGAGGCCGATATCCTCCAGCTCGACGAAAACCTCGACTTCCCCCGCGGAAAGCTCCTCGACATAGGGATGGGACGCGCCGGCGGTGCGAAGGCGCGTATAGGCAATGCCCGTCAGGAAGCCTTCCTCGCCTCGCACCAGATGGCCGAGCGTTTCGGATGCACCGTAGGGAGGACGCAGCGGCACCCGCGTGATGTCGACCGGCGCCTCCTCCCGCTCCTGACTCTCCCCGGGAAGGCGATCGCGGCAGCGGGATGAGGGAGGCGCGCATGGAGTGCTCGCAACCTCCTCGGGAAGAGGCAAAGAGGCCGCCTCCTCCATGAGCGAGAAATCGAGCAGCCGGTGGGTGTAGTCGTAGGTTCCACCCAGGATCTGGCCGCACGGCAATTCCTTCACTGTGGCAGAGATATGCCGGTCGTGGCGGATGGTCGAAAAATCGATGGGCGCGCTATGGCCCATGCGCCGTAAGGTCGCACGATGGGCGCGCAGCAGAAACGTCGCCTCCGCCACGTCGCCCTGTGCCTGTTTCAGCGCCAGGGCAGTAAGATCCCGATCATAGAGCGCGCCTTCGGTCATCACCCTGTCGACTGCACCCCGCATCTGCTCACCTATCTGGGCGACCGTGAGTTCCGGCACGGAGGGATCACCCCGACGCCTGCGCGCCAGCGCATCAAGGCTTGCAGCGATAGCGGCCTCGCCGCCCTTAACGGGAACGTACATCGGATATCTCCAGCCTCACGCTACGGGGAAGGCAGGCGCACCAATCTCCCGCCGTCAGAATGAGGTCGACGCCGAGCGGATAGGCAGCGTTGTTGCACGTCCATTGCGCGAGAAACGTCGCCGGCAGGCCAAGGGGGGCGAGGGTCCGACCCCCGGGTCCGATTCCCGGCCCCGAAAGGTTGAGCGCCGCACCGCCCGAAAGGCCCGTGACCTCCGCAATGACCGTGGCGGAAAGATGCGGGTCGGCCGGGCTTCCCTTCGGAAAGATATCGATCCGATCCAGCATCTCGCCACGACAGAGGGCAAAGGTGCAGGACTTTCTATCCACCATCGGCCACCGCGCCGCGATTGCGCGATCCCGAATATCCACGAAGCTTTCGTCGATCCAGAGCGGTGTCGTAGTGTCGGCCAATGTTGACAGAACGACCGCGTGCGCCGCCTGGCCTTCAGCAAGGACGACGACTTTGCCGGGGTAGGAAAAGGCTTCCAGAAGCCGGCGGAATGCGCGCTGGTCCTCGTGGATGCGGTCCGCGCCTCGCTGGTCTATCTCGATTTTCACGGTGCACTTCCTTGTCTCGCCGCGGTGAAGAAATGCGCCGCCGTCTTCTGCGCCTCCTCGGCCTTGCGGCATCGCCGCGCCATGATGGCGTCTTCGGCCGGCTGCAGCAGCTCCAATGCGAGCAGGGCGTGCGACTGCGGATCCTGCAGCAGCGCGTCGAAGAAGGCGGCGAGTTCAGCCCGCTCCGGATCGCGGCCGAGCACCACGGCATAACCGCGCCGACCGTCGATCTCCACGATGCAGCGCGTCATGGTCGCCTCGCCGAGATGGAAGGGCGTTCCCGTCACGGGCGCTTTCGCACACAACTGAAGAAGGCCGACCTCCGGTCCGACAAACCGGCGCGCCGCATGGCGCTGCCGGCTGCCGTCGAAGGCCGATCTCAAGAGGTCGATAGGGGCGCGGGCAAGCACCCCCATCCATTCACGACGCCCGCCCTCGGTGGAACAGTGCTCAGGCACGGCTGACCTTGGCGTCATAGACATCCTCGGGAGAGAGTGGCACCAGACGATCACCCATTTCGCGCTTCAACGCGGCAAGCTGTATCTCGTCTTCGGCTGTCCTGTCCTCCTTGCGAGCCAGCGTGATAAACTCGGGGCGGACATGGCCGGGACGGATCGTCACCTCAACGACGGTACCCCGATAGGTGAAGCGGAAGTAGTATTTGCCCTTGGGGCTTTCCTCGATGCCATCCCAACCGAGCGACCGGTCAACCGTGTAGCGGTCGTCCGTCAGGGCGCGCGTGACGAATTCGATGGCGTCGCGGCCGCCGGGGCCGGGAAACGCCGTATCGATGCGCACCTCGCGGCGCTCGATCGGCCGGCCCTCGTCGAGCAGCGGAAAGGCGCGTTGCATCACTTTCAGGCCATGCGCCACGCCGCCCGGAAAGGTGGTGCCGTGATAGTTCAGGAGTTCGGCAAAGCTGACGGTGAAGGTTTCGCCGTTTTCGAGATAGGTGATCGTGTCCAAGATTGGCTCCTGTCTTGCGGTTATGATGGAAGGGCCGCCTCCCCGAAGATCGGGGAAACGACATCTGGCCGGCCGGGGCCGGGAGTATGGCGGGCAAACGGCACGCCGTAGAGACGGGCGAGTTCTCCGTCCGTCATCATCGCGGAGGCTTGGCCATAGCGGACCTCGTCTCCGGCATGCATCATCAGCGCCCGGTCCGCAAGGAACAGGCCGTGCTGCGGATGGTGGGTCGTAAAGATGATCGTATGGCCGCGCGCCTGCCGCAGGCGCATGAGGACTCCGAGCAGAAGGTCCTGATTGGCGAGGTCGAGCGAGGCGGCCGGCTCGTCGAGCACCAGTACTTTCGTTTCCGTCGCCAGCGCCCGGGCAAGCAGCACAACCTGCCGCTCGCCGCCGGAAAGCTGGCCGAAGGGCCGCCCGGCGAAACACTCGGCGCCCACGGCCGCGAGCGCGGAGAGCGCCGCCGCCTCGTCCTGCTTGCCCGGCAGGCCGAAAAGCCCGAGCCGCCCGGCCCGTCCCATCGTCACGATATCGAGGCAGCGATGCTGCTCGCCGCCACTTTGCAACTGCGGCACATAGCCGACGAGCGCCGGCATGGTGCGCTCACCCTCGGTCAATGTCAGCGAACCGAGCAAGGTGCGCAGCAGCGTCGTCTTGCCCCGTCCGTTACGGCCGAGGATCGCCAGCACCTCACCCTCCGCCAGCTTGAAGCTGACATGGCGGAAGATCCAGCGCTCACCCCTTCGAAGGCCGGCATCCTTGAGTGTGATCATCGGGCAGGGCCTCCCTGCGTCTGGCGCGTGCACAGGAGATAGATGAAGACGGGTGCGCCTATGACCGCCGTCAGGATACCGAGCGGCAGTTCCGCGCTCGTCACGGTGCGGGCGAGCGTATCGACCGTCACCATGAAGCTGGCGCCGAGCAGCGCCGCCGTACCGTGGAAGCGGCGATGGCTTTCGCCGACGAGCAGGCGCGCGGCATGGGGAATGACGAGGCCGACCCAGCCGATGACGCCGGAAACCACAACGCAACCGCCGATGATCACCGAGATGACCGTAAAGACCAGCCAGCGCGAGAAGCCGACATTGACGCCGAAGGACCGCGCCTCCTCTTCCCCCATCGAGAGCACCGCGATGCGGAAACGCAGGCGATAGAGAAGCGCGATGGCGACGAGGATGACCGGGCCGTGCTCGACGACTTTCTGCCAGCTTGACGAGGAAAAGCTGCCCATCAGCCAGAAGACGATGGCGGGAAGCGAGGTCTCCGGATCGGCGACATATTGCGTGAGCGAGATCATGGCGGAAAACAATGCGTCTATGACGATACCGGCCAGGACGATGGAAAGGATCGAACGCCCTGCGACATGCGAAATCGCGGCCACCAGGACCAGCGCCGTAAGCGCCGAGGCAAAGGTGGCTGCAAACAGCATCGCGGCGCTGCCTCCGACGAGCAGGGTCAGCGTGCCACCCAGCGCTGCGCCGGAGGAAAGGCCCAGGACACGGGGCGAGACGAGCGGATTGCGGAAGAGCGCCTGCAGGGCCGCCCCGCAGAGCGCAAGTCCCGCTCCGACGATCGCTGCGAGCAGAATCCGCGGCAGGCGCACATTGATGAGTATGCGCTCTTCCATCGTTTCCGGTGCGGCCATGCTGGAAAGCCAGCGGCCGAGAATCTGCCATACGTCGGCAAGCGGTATGTGGAACCGCCCGGTGGCGGCGGAGACGAAAGCCGCCACCGCAAGGACAAGCACGAGCGACAGCCAGTGAAGGGCACCGCCAGCCGCCTGCCCGTTCGAAAGCCGGGCCTCGGTCAGGGCGGACGTCATTTGCGGGCAAACTGCTCGTAGTTGGCGGCACCCTTGTTGAGTTCGAGCTTCAGCACGGCATCAATCTCTTCATCGGTGGGCGTATAGTTATAGAGCCGCTCGAAGCCGCTCTTCACCTCGGTGCGCAGGTCGAAATGGAAGAGGTCCGGATGGGCGAGATTGGCGAGCCACATCCAGGTGAAGGGGCTTTCATGGCTGGCGCTGTCCCAGACATAACCGCCGTTCGGCGTCTTGTAGACGCGACCAGCCTTTGCCGCGGCTGTCTGCGACAGGATAGAATCCTCCAGGATCGTTTCGCGGCCGGCGTCGGCTTCGTGCGCCGTCAGCATGATAAGGTCGGGGTTCCAGGCCGCGATCTGCTCTGCATTGACCTCGGCCCGGACGCCAAGACCCGTGGCGACATTCTCGCCGCCGACCAGACCGATGAAAAAGTTTTGGTAGCTCCTCTCCCCTGTGGCTGTGAACTTGTCCTTGGAGGAACGCAAGTGCAGGATTTTTGGCCTGTCTACATTGGGATGTGCGTCAAGGGTCGCCTTGATCTCTTCCATCACTGCGTCGCGCCATGCGAAAAGCGCCTCGGCCTTGTCCTGCTTGCCGAGGATGTCGGCGGCCAGACGGATGTTTTCACGCGCCAGTTCCTCCGTGCCACCATTGCCGCCGCCGACCATCAGAGCCACGGGAATGCCGGCATTGCGCAAGGGTGCGACGAGTTCGTCACCACGACCGCCCCATTGGATGACGACGTCCGGGTTCAGCGCGGCGATCGCCTCGACATTCGGCATCCATCCGCCGCCGCCCTCTGCGACAATGCCGCTCTCGATGGACGCGGCATCCGGGAACATCTTTTTAAGCAGGCCGGTTTCGAAGGCCTTGCGCGATCCGGGATTCATGCCGACCAAGCGTTCGGAGGAGCCATCCACGGCAATGACGGTCGCGGCACCAGGCTTCGGGAGTGTGACGATCCGCTTCGCTGGGCCGGGCAGCGTAACCTCCGCGCCCGTCACATCCTTGAAGGTGACGGGATCAGCAAGGAGCGGCGCCGGCGAAAGGGCGAGAAGGAAAAAGGCGGCAGACAGGCGCAGTTTCAAAGTCATCGGTTGTCCCATTATTCATGATAATAATACTCATGTTTTTTTGTACAAAGGGGAAGGCGTCGTATCAAGTCGAACAAATCGGACAATATGGGAAGAAATTTCGAACAGCGACGCCATCGGGAAAGCTGCCGCCGGACAACTGTCGATCGCATCAATACCGACGACAGGTGAGCGCCATTGGCGGGAGATCGTGTCAAGCATCCGCACAGGCCCTCAGATTGGGCGCAAAGCGATCGAGGAAGCGGGTCGTTGTCGGCATGAAGCGTGAACCGTGATGGTACATCGGGTCGAGCGAGGAGATGACCATCGTGCCGGCCGTCGAAATCGTATCCACGTAGAGGATGGCGCGCCCCTCGCCGTCTCGGGCTAGAACCGTTGCGCCTTCCGGTGGCGTGAACCAGCCGTGCATATGCCAGGTCACCTCCTGCTTGCTGATGTCACGCATCAATGGATGTATACTGGCCTGATCGGTCAGTTCGACCCCGAGATCGGCTCCAAGGGTCAGCCACCACCACCAATTTGTCGGCGTTCTGGTGAAATTGACCGCGGGAAGCCATAATTCCGAGTGACTTTCCCCCAAGGCAACTACCGTGCCGCCGGCATTGAGATGGCGTGCAATGACTGCCTTCTGCTTGATCATGCGCTGGGCCGGCGTTCGGCATGGCACCCAGAGGATATCCTGGGGGCGCAGTACGTTGACGAGGTCCTCGGGTGCGCAGATGACATCAAAAATGCCGGTATAGGCCGACCCTTCCAGACTATGGATATGGTAGTAGGTGCCGGAACTCGGGGCGATGATGCGTGGGCCCACCCTGCCTGTATCGCGCGCGCCGCCATAGCTCTCGGCCCTGGCCAGCGGCAAGTCTTCGAGCGGCAGTGTCAGCGCGAAGCAATTCGAGGAGAGGCAGGAACCGCCGTTTGCCCAGTTGATGATGCGCCGCGTCAGGTCCGGGGCGAGATTCCATTCAAGCCCGATCGTGCCGAGGTCATTGCCGGCATGGGAGAAGAACCGGCCACCCCGCGGCCTTGCCCACACCCAATCGACCGGGACTCGCGCGGGACCCAGCCCGTTGACGGCCACCGCGCCCTCCGGTGGCGGATTGCAGCCGCGTCCGTAGAAACCCGCGACGCCCCTGTTGGTCTCGATCTTCTTCAGGTCGATACCGTCATAGAGCGGATGAGGATTGATCGACGACAGACCGAAATCTTGTCGTTTTGGTGCGACGATCGAACGATACTGACCGATGCCATCAACCAGCGGACGCGCCATGTGGCCGTTGAAGAACCAGCGCCCACCGTGATCGAGAAAAGATGCGAGCGCATCCTTGAGCGCCAGCATGGCATTCTGGTCGAGCTGATTACCGGTGATCAGCCCCTTGTGCGATATGAGCATCTCGGCCGTGAGATCGGCTTGCTCAGTGATGGCGACCTCTCCACGGAGCGCGGCAGCCCGAACCGTCTCGGATGGCTCTTCGAAAGTGGATTTCAAGAAAATCGTGGTCATGCTGCCCCCTACCGATCAGTTCTGTCTGCAAGGCAAAGTCATGAGCCAGCATGGTTTTGAGTATCATGACTAGTTTTATCATGTTTTCTCGGATAGGAGATGAGGTGGCGTTTGGACAAGTCGAATGAATAGAACAGATCGAACGATCATATCGAACAAGCTCTCGGCGGTATCGATACGGGATTTTCTCCTTGTTACGACCGTCTGGAAGCGCAGCAGCTTTAGGATTGCCGCGCGGGAGTTAGGGATAAGCCCGTCGGGCCTCTCCCATCAGGTTCGCAAGGTCGAGGAAGCTCTTGGCACGACCTTATTCGAACGGTCCAGCCAGCAGGTGAAGGCGACCCTGGAAGGTGAGGTTCTCTTGTCTCACATTCAGGATGTCCTCGGAGTGGTTGGTAAACTTGACCTCCTCGCCGAGAAGACGAGCCGGCCCTTCGGAGGGCACCTTAAACTTGGCGCGATCTCAACGATCGGTGCCTATGTTTTGCCTCACGTCGTAAATCTGTTCGAGGCAAACTTTCCCGACGTCAGAATTGATCTCCTGGAAGGCAAGACCGAAGGGGTCACCCAACGTCTCCGCGGAAGTGAAATTGACATGATGTTATCTTGCCGTTTCGCTGACGATGCGGATCTGGAAACAAAATCTCTGTTCACCGAGCGCTTTGATTTGATCGTCAACGTAGCTCATCCACTTGCTGCAAATACATCAATAAACGTTCAAGATCTTGATGCATCTGAGTTTATGACGATGGCAGACGGCGAGGGTTATAGCGAAGATACGCTACCTGCAGCGATACACACGACACAGCACGACTACAATGCTTGTTGCACCGAAATCAGAGGGTTGAGTCTCGAAACAATCGGTGCGCTCGTTTCAACGAGAGGGGGGGCTAGCCTGGTTCCTTCGTTAGCCTCTCCCCGGCTAAGTACCTTTCCTAATGTGAAAATTGTGAGCATCTCCGGCCGCGCGCCACAACGAACCATATACGCTTCCTGGCGCAGATCGTCGCCTCATCAGGAGGCATTTCATCAGTTGTGCCATGTTTTGAGTGAGATGCAGGCGGTATGCGATCTTCCGATCGCAGGTGCGAGTTCCTTATAGTTGGTTAGAAAAGTTGCAAGATTCGAGCACTGTTCTTGGAGCGTTACCTGCTCCGTTTTTCGGATGTGGAAGCAGCCTGTCGGATGCAATTGTCGCGGAAATCCTAAAACCTGCAACAGATCGGCCGCTCCCGGAAAATCAAGGGTTTTCGTGTCGCGTGTCTTTGTCGCAAGTGGTAAGAAACTTGCGACATGATTTGCGACAGGGGGAGCCGTGAGCCGCCAACCAGATTCCGACGCCGGCCGGGTGTTCATCGGCTATGCCCGCGTCTCGACACGCGGCCAGGACCTCGACGCGCAGCGCGCCGCCCTTGGCGCGGCCGGCTGCGTCCGCATCTTTGAGGAAAAGGCGTCCGGAGCGAAGCGGGACCGGCCCGAGCTGGCGCGGATGCTCGACCATCTGCGCGCCGGCGACGTGGTGACGATCACCAGGCTAGACCGCCTCGCCCGATCGACGGCCGACCTTCTGGCGATCGCGGAGCGGATCAAGGAGGCCGGTGCTGGCCTGCGATCGCTGGCAGAGCCGTGGGCCGACACGACGACGCCGGCCGGGCGCATGGTGTTGACCGTGTTCGCCGGCATTGCGGATTTCGAGCGTAGTTTGATCGTGGAGCGCACGAGCGCCGGCCGGATCGCGGCGAAGGCGCGAGGCGTCCGGTTCGGCCCCTCCCCTGCCCTCACGGCCGAGCAGATCGAGCACGCCCGCCAACTCATCCATGACGACAAGAAGCCGGTGGCGGAAGTCGCCCGGCTTTTGAAGGTGCATCGCGCCACCCTATACAGGGCACTTGATGGCGCGTCAGCGAAATGAGCAATCATGATTACATGATTGCAAGAAATCACTTTTGCCGTTGTTAGCCAGCGACCGACAAACCACGGATTTCAGCGGCTTGGATTCAAGAGCTTGCAGAATCAGTATTTTCAGCGTTACCACTTACCATCATGAGTCGTAGCCCTAACGCCATTCCAGCCCGTGAAAGAGTCGCCGCCCTTCGGGCGCGGCGTGAAGCTGCGGGCATGGCGCGCGTTTGGGCCGACCTACCGGGCGAACTGGTTGAACAGTTGGACCGGGCCAAGCAGCAGAAGGGCGTGCAATCCCGCGCGCCCATCATCGAGGAAGCTTTGAGGTTTTATTTCGAGAAGCAGCTAGGGGCATAACGGCAAAACGCCCGATCGTTGGCGCGATCGAGCGTTTTATAGGCCGTCAGACACACTGTAGGTCAGGAGTCCGCTAACTCTCCCCTTATCTACGCTAGAGCACTCCAATTCGCAAGATTGATTCTTGCGAAAATGGGGAAAGCTGTGCCTGCCGTCCATGCCGTCATGCCCTCCCGAACGGAAGGACGAAGGGCATATGTTGAGGACGCAAATCGCGGCCGCGATCGGCTGCGCGCGTGGAAACGCGCTTGATGAGATCATGCGGGAAATCTGGACCAGGCACGGAGCCGGCCAGCTTAATGACGATGAGGCCGGCCAGCTCTCCGCGCTCGCCTATCAGCGCCGGGACACCTTGCGGGGATCGGGACAGACCGCGCTAGGGCTGGTCTTTCCGCCCCCGGCCGCGCGATGCCCGACGCCAGTTCGCCGGCATAGCCATATCCGGGGGCGATCGGAGGGCCGCATATGGCGGCCGACGACGCGCAAGGACGTGCAGGCGATTTTGAAGGCGGCCGAAATCTACAACGAGGCCGGCTTGCACGAGAAGGGCGAGCGCAGCGGGCCGCTAGGATCGGTGGCGCTGGACGTGCTGCGGCTGTTCGTCAATCTCATCGACTTCCGCACCGGCCGGCTTGAGCCGTCAATCACCACGATCATGGACAGGCTAGGCCGGTCGCGCGATACGATCGTGCGGGCGCTGAAGAACCTTCGGGCGCATGGTTTCATCGACTGGCTGCGGCGCTACGAGCCAACCGGCAACGAGGGGCGCGGCCCCCAGGTGCAGCAGGCGAGTAACGCCTATCGCCTGTCCCTGCCGGAGAAGGCCCGGCAGTTCCTCGGCCGGTTCGGCAAGGCCCCTCCCCCGCCTGCGGATCATGGACAGGAACAGAGGGCTTGGAGCGAGGCAATCGACGCCTACAAGAAGGCCCTGCCTCTTGATGAGCGAACGCAGCTCGACGTGGGCGATAGCCCACTAGGGCGTGCTCTTGTCAGCATGGCAAAGGGCTTGATGAAACGTGAGTCCGATAACCAGACTGAATCCCCCTCTAATTCTATTCTCTATATGAAAACATAAGCGGTCGCCGCTGTTCGGGCCGCTCACGCGGCCCTGCGGCGGTTCCGGCCCGCGCATAGGCGGGCCGGCAAGCGGCACCCTCAGAGCAAAATCCGCAACGCTTGCGCCTGCGGTCACCGTCCTATGGGCTTTCGACAGGAAGCAAGGGGCTGTGCTCAATATGAAATCATGTAAACATGCTTGCATGTAATCGCAAATTGTGCGATTGTTGTTTCGTACGATACAAAAGAGGCCGCCATGTCCCCCGCCAATCCGACCGCGAAGACCTATGCTGCGCTGAATCGGGCGTTCGATTTCTTCAATGACCGGCTTTTCGGCGGCGAGCTGCCGGGCTGCCTCGTGACCTTGCAGCGGAAGAACAAAGCCTATGGCTATTTTGCCGGCGGCCGGTTCGGATCGAAGGACGGCGCGGAGATCACCGACGAAATCGCGTTGAACCCCTCACACTTCAAAAGCCGGACGGACGAGCAAAGCCTTTCGACGCTGGCGCATGAGATGGCGCACCTTTGGCAGCATCATTTCGGCAAGCCCTCGCGCGCCGGGTATCACAATAAGGAATGGGCCACGAAAATGCACGCGATCGGCCTGCACCCTTCCGACACCGGCCGGCCGGGCGGCAAGGAAACGGGGCAATCGTGCAGCCATTACATTGTCGAGGCTGGCCCCTACGCCCGCGCCTTTGCGGAGCTGGCGGCGCAACCCGACTTTTCCGCCCTCTATGTCGAGCTTTGGGACGATGCCGACGCCCGGAAAAAGCGGAAGGCGAAGTCGGCCAGCAAGACCCGCTACACCTGCCCGTCATGCGACATGAACGCTTGGGCGAAACCGGGCGTGCGCTTGGTGTGTGGTGAGTGCGACGAGCCGATGGCGGCGGAGGATTCGGAGGGCTAGTTAACGAACTGGAAATGCAAACATGCTTTCATGCAAGATGGAAAGCATGTAAACTTCCTTGCATGAAAGGATGCAAACATGATTACAGTAGCGTTCTGCACGCAGAAGGGCGGGACCGGCAAAACGACAATCGCGACGGCGCTTGCGGTCGCGGCACATCGGGCCGGGAAGAAATCGGCCTTGCTCGACCTCGACCCACAGACGAACGCCGTCAACTGGTTTGATCGGCGCGACGGTGACGGGCCGGACGTGGCCTCGATCCAGCCGGGTGCTATCCGGCGCTCGCTGGACGCCTATCGCGGCCTTGGCATGGATTGGGTGTTCATCGACACCCCCGGCAAGATGGACAGTGCCTCGGCCGAAGCGGCCAAGCACGCCGATATGGTCGTGATCCCGACGCAGGCGCAGATTTTCGCGATCGACACATTGGAGCCGCTAAAGCGGCTGCTAGACATGGCTGGCAATCCGCCCGCGTTCGTGGTGCTGAATCTGGTGCATCCGAACGCCGGGGGCAGGGCGGCCGACGACGCGGCCGCGATTGCCGAGCGGTTCAACGTAACGGTTGCGCCTATCCATATGTCCCGCCTGAAAGCCCATGAGGACGCGCCGGCCTTGGGCCAG
>NZ_CP045336.1:0-93994 GCF_009363335.1 Labrenzia sp. THAF191a | reverse complement strand
TCGGCATACAGCTTACCGAGAACGACATCTCGTTCTCGCTGATCACCCGCTAACCCCTTTTTAATCCCGCACGGTTCCCACACTGCCGGTTCGCCTGGCGGTGCGGTCTCGTGCGCCCGCAATCCAGGAGAAACCCACCATGGCTGACCACGATCCCTTCAATCTCGACATGTTCGGTAGCTCGCAGAATGCGCTCTCTTCCGGGCTGGGCTTCGGCGTTACCGCCTTTATCGAAAACCCGGTGATCGAACCGGACGAGACTGCCCGACCGACTGCGACCGCTCCGGTCAAGCGGTCCAAAAGCTGGCAGCTGACTGAGCGACAGTCCTCGGAAGCAACTGAGCGCGGCAGCAATTTTCGTCTTCTTGGAAGCCGCGCATTGGCGAAGGGCTGGAAAGCCCGCGCCCGCGACAATCTCGAGGCGATCCGGCTTGCCACGGCGATCGCGGTCGAGGACCGGCCCGCGAGTAGGGAAGAGCAGGCGCGTCTCATCCGTTTCACCGGCTTCGGTGCCTCCGACCTCGCCAACGCCATCTTCACCCGGCGGGGCGAGGACGGTTTTTGTACTGGCTGGGAAGACCTTGGAGAGGGCTTGCAGGAGGCGGTGAGCGACGCCGATTACGCCTCGCTTGCCCGCTGCACGCAATATGCGCATTTCACGCCCGAGTTTATCGTCCGGGCGATGTGGAAGGGACTGGAACGCCTTGGCTGGCGCGGCGGACGCGTGCTTGAACCGGGGATCGGCACGGGGCTTTTCCCGGCATTGATGCCGGAGGCATTCCGTGAGACCTCGTTCGTCACCGGTGTTGAGCTCGATCCGGTGACCTCGCGGATCGCCCGGCTGCTGCAGCCGGTTTCCCGGATCGTCGAGGGCGATTTCGCGCGCACAGATCTGCCGGCGCATTTCGATCTCGTTATCGGCAATCCGCCCTTTTCCGACCGGACTGTACGCTCCGACCGTGCATACCGTTCAATGGGACTGCGGCTGCATGACTATTTCATTGCGCGGTCAATCGATCTTTTGAAACCCGGCGCGCTCGCCGCGTTCGTCACTTCATCGGGCACGATGGACAAAGCGGATGCGACAGCCCGCGAACATATCGCCAGATCGGCCGATCTGATCGCCGCGATCCGCCTGCCCGAAGGCAGCTTCCGGCAAGATGCGGGAACCGACGTCGTCGTCGATATCCTGTTTTTCCGCAAGCGCAAGCCGGGCGAGCCGGAGGGAGAAGCGGCCGGGCCGGATCTGGCCGAGGTTGTTCCCGCCAGCGAGGACGTTGAGGCCATCCGCGTCAATCGCTGGTTCGCCGAGCATCCCGATCACGTGCTCGGCCACCACGCCATCACGTCCAGTCCCTTCGGAGAGACTTATACCTGCCTTCCCAGTGACGGTGACCTTGAGGCTGATCTCGATGCGGCCATCCTTTCTCTTCCGGAAGCCCTCTATGACGGCGAGCCCGACGCGATCGATTTCGATCTCGAGCTTCACCCGGCAGGTATCGATGTCGCCAGACCCGAGCAGTCCCATGTCCGCGAGGGCAGCTTCTTCTTCGACGCCACGAAAGGCCTGATGCAGGTGATCGACGGCAAACCCGCCTCGGTTCCCCTCCGCAAGGGACGGTCGGGTGAAGGGTTCTCGGAAAAGCAGATCAACATCGTCAAAAAGCTGATCCCGATCCGCGATGCGGTGCGTGCTGTGCTGAAAGCCCAGGAGACCGATCAGCCGTGGCGGGACCTTCAGGTGAAGCTGCGCATCGCCTGGTCGAGCTTCGTGCGCGACTTCGGTCCGATCAATCACACCAGGGTCTCGATCGCCGAGAACCATGAGACCGGCGAAACCCGCGAGACGCATCGCCGGCCCAACCTGCAGCCTTTCCTCGACGATCCGGACTGCTGGCTCGTCGCCTCCATCGAGACCTACGATCTCGACACGGATACGGCCAAGCCCGGTCCGATTTTCTCCGAACGGGTGATTGCACCGCGGGTCGCCCCGGTCATCACCAATGCCGCGGATGCGCTCGCCGTCGTCCTCAACGAGCGCGGCCGTGTCGATCTCGACCATATTGCCGAGTTGCTGCATGAAGACCGCACCACTGTGATTGAGGCGCTTGGCAGCGCGATCTATCGGGACCCGGCAGATGGCTCGTGGCAGACCTCCGACGCCTATCTCTCAGGCCCGGTGCGCGACAAGCTGGCGATGGCGCAAGCTGCAGCCGAACTCGACCCGGCTTTCAAACGCAATGTCGAAGCGCTCGAAGCGGTGCAGCCGGTCGATCTCAGCCCGTCTGGCATCACCGCGCGTCTTGGGGCTCCCTGGATCCCCGCCAGTGACGTCGTCGATTTCGTGAAGGAGACGATGGGAGCGGACATCCGCATTCACCACCTGGCCGAACTCGCCTCCTGGACGGTCGATGCCAGGCAGCTCGACTATCGCGCCGAAGGCACCTCCAAATGGGGCACCAAGCGCCGGCACGCCGGTGAGCTGCTGGACGACGCGCTCAACAGCCGGGTGCCGCAGATCTTCGACACGATCAGGGAGGGGGACAGCGAGCGCCGGGTTTTGAATGTCGTCGACACCGAGGCGGCAAAGGAAAAGCTCGCCAGGATCAAAACCGCGTTCCAGACATGGGTCTGGTCCGATCCGGATCGGACCGACCGGCTGGCACGGGTCTATAACGACACCTTCAACAATATCGCTCCCCGATCCTTCAACGGGGACCATCTCCAGCTCCCGGGCGCCTCCGGCGCCTTTTGTCTTTACGGCCACCAGAAACGCGGTATCTGGCGGATCATCTCAGCCGGCTCGACTTATTTGGCCCACGCCGTCGGTGCCGGCAAGACCATGACGGTGGCGGCCGCCATCATGGAACAGCGCCGGCTTGGCCTGATCTCGAAAGCCATGCTGGTCGTGCCCGGTCATTGCCTGGCGCAAGCCGCCCGTGAATTCCTGGCGCTCTATCCGACGGCCCGCATCCTTGTCGCCGACGAGACGAATTTTTCCAAAGACAAGCGTCATCGCTTCCTGTCGCGCGCCGCGACGGCGACCTGGGACGCGATCATCATCACCCATTCGGCCTTCAAGTTCATCGCGGTCCCCGCCGCCTTCGAAAAGCAGATGATCGAGGATGAGCTTGCGCTCTACGAAGACCTGCTCACCCGGGTCGAGAGCGACGACCGGGTGTCGCGCAAGCGCCTGGAGCGGCTGAAGGAAGGCCTGAAGGACCGGCTGGAATCCCTCGGCTCGGTCAAGGACGACCTCCTGACCATCTCCGAGATTGGGATCGATCAGATCATCGTCGACGAGGCGCAGGAGTTCCGGAAACTCTCCTTTGCGACCAACATGTCCACCCTGAAGGGCGTCGATCCGAACGGCTCGCAGCGCGCCTGGGATCTCTATGTCAAATCCCGCTTCATCGAGACGAAGAACCCGGGCCGGGCGCTCGTGCTGGCGTCCGGCACGCCGATCACCAACACCCTTGGCGAGATGTTCTCGGTGCAGCGGTTCCTTGGGTTCGATGCCTTGAAAGAGCGTGGCCTGCACGAATTCGACGCCTGGGCCTCGACCTTCGGGGATGTCGCAACCGAACTCGAACTGCAACCGTCCGGCAAATACAAACCCGTCTCGCGCTTCGCCACCTTCGTCAATGTGCCGGAACTGATCGCGATGTTCCGCTCCTTCGCCGATGTCGTGCTCCCGGCCGACCTGAAGCAGTATGTGAAAATTCCAGCGATTTCGAGGGGCAAGCGCCAGATCATCACCGCCAAGCCGACAGAGTATTTCAAGCTCTACCAGCAGGTCCTCGAGGCGCGGATCTTGGCGATCGAGAAGCGCGAGGGTCCGGCGCAGCCCGGCGATGATATTCTGCTCTCCGTCATCACCGATGGGCGCCATGCTGCCATCGATCTCAGGCTGGTCGATTTCGGCGAGGAGAATGAGCCCGACAACAAGCTCAACAAGCTGATCGAGAACAGCTTCCGCATCTGGAAGGAAACTGGCGACAACACCTATCTCACCCGCGAGGGCAAGACTTTCGATTTGCCCGGCGCGGCGCAGATGATCTTCTCTGACCTTGGCACGATCAACGTCGAGAAAACACGCGGCTTTTCCGCCTATCGCTGGATCCGTGACGAGCTGATCCGGCGCGGAGTTCCCGCCTCCGAAATCGCCTTCATGCAGGATTACAAGAAGACGGAGGCCAAGCAGCGGCTCTTTGCCGACGTCAATGCCGGCAAGGTCCGCTTCCTGATCGGCTCGTCAGAGACGATGGGGACCGGCGTTAATGCGCAATTGCGCCTGAAGGCGCTCCACCATCTCGACGTGCCATGGCTCCCCTCCCAGATCGAGCAGCGCGAGGGCCGCATCGAGCGGCAGGGCAACCAGCATGACGAGATCGATATCTTCGCCTATGCGACCGAAGGCTCGATGGACGCGCAGATGTGGCAGAACAACGAGCGCAAGGCCCGCTTCATCGCCGCAGCCCTTTCCGGCGACACCTCCGTGCGCCGGCTCGAAGATTTGGGCGAGGGGCAGGCCAACCAGTTCGCCATGGCGAAGGCCATCGCATCGGGCGATCAGCGCCTGATGCTGAAGGCGGGACTGGAAGCCGACATCGCCCGGCTTGAGCGTCTGCGCGCCGCGCATCGCGACGATCAATTCGCGGTTCGCCGCCAGGTCCGCAATGCCGAGCGCGACATCGAGCACGATACGCGGCGGATCGCCGAGATCGGCAAGGACATCGAACGCAGGATCCCGACCAGTGGCGATGCTTTCGCTATCACCGTTGGCGGACAATCCTTCACCGAGCGCAAGCCCGCCGGCCGTGCTCTCATGAAGGAAATCATGACCCTCGTGCATCTGCGGGAGGAGGGCGAGACAACCATTGCAAGGATCGGCGGTTTCGACCTGGTCTTCTCCGGCCAGCGTTTGGGTCAGGACGATTTCCGCTATGACGTAACGCTTGTGCGCACTGGCGCGGAGACCGGGATCGATCTTGCTCTGACTGTCACGCCGCTCGGCGCGGTCTCGCGCGTAGAGCACGTGCTTTCCGGTTTCGAGGAGGAGCGGGCGCAATACCGCTTCCGTCTCGACGATGCAAAGCGCCGGCTTGCTTCCTATCAGTCTCGTCAGGGCGGGGAATTCGGCTTCGAAGAGGAACTCGCCGAAAAACGCCGGCAGCTTACGGAGATTGAGAGAAACCTCGCCGATGACGTTGCAACGGTGGCGTTACCCACCGAGCAGGCGGCGTGAAGCAATGGTCCCTAACGCAGTCGATCCTCGTCATCGATCAACTCCAGGCAACAAGATGCGGAGGTCCCCCATTTCCAGAGCACCAGGTTCATGTCACCGGGACCGGCCCCCTTGGCAAAGCTGCGAACGAGCAGCCCATTGTAGCCGGCAGTGACCAGATCGCTCGCAAAGCGCTGGGTCCGTGCTTGTCCCCTGGTCTTCATTTGGTCGCGCCAGGCCGGATCGGCCAGGGCGACCTCATTGAGTCCTACGGCTTCAAGGGCCGCTCGGTCGGTTGTATCGAAGACCATCTCGATCTCTGCGCGGTAGCAGACGAGCGTGGTCGGCTGCAGATCGCCAACCTGATTGGCTTCCCGCAAGGCCGTCAGCACCGATGTCGATGTGTAGAGCGCGGGTACGCCTTTAGGGTTGAACCGGCCGCCATAAAGTGCGGCTCCCCGCCCGGACATCGGTTCACGCGCATAGACCGGATTGAGCGCCCGGTAGAGTTTTCCGGAATAGCTGACCATCGCTCTCAAGCGTAAACGCCGGCGTCGACCGCGTCGATGAAGTCAAGAACCTCCTCGGCGCGGCCTTCCCGCACCAGCTGCATGGCCGTCCGCCCCGAAAATCCGGACAGCGGCTCTGAGCGAAACCAGGCATAAGCCATCAGGGCAGAACCGAAACGCGGCTCTACCTTGTTGACGATCTCAACCATCTCACGCAACCGCCGCTGGGTCTTGTCGGATCGCACCCGATCCTTGCGCTGTACCGCATCCTTGCCGAGACCGACGGTTCGCGCGATTTCCTCGCTGGTCGTACGAAAGGCCTTGGCGATCTTGTTCGGCGCAAACAGCCCGTGATCCGAATAGGCTGCGAGATCCATGATGTTGCTCCACGTAAATGCCGCTGATTTAGTCGCAATATAGCGTCATTATGAGCGTCATTCAATAGAAGTCCAGAATCCTTAGGGGCAAAACAGATCCTCTGTTGCCTGCCCCTTGCACTCAATTTCGAAAACCCCGCAGGCGAAGGAAGAGGAGAGAGGGGGAAGAAAGGAAGGCGACCGGTCACAGATCGGTCGAACTGGTGACGCTTGCGCTCAACCGCGCCGCTCGCAATCCCGGCCCGTCGTCCTGCGCAGGGCTGTCAGCCCCGCTCGCCTTTCCAGGCAGGGATGCTCGGCCGCAGTTGCACCGGCCCGCCCGCTCAGCGGTCCGGGGGATGTCTTCAGGAAGAAGACCAGAAAGGGAGTCGGCGTGGTGCCGGGTCCACTTTAGATCCCGAAAAGGAGCTTCCCATGCATATCATGAAGATCGATCCCCGTGCGCTCAAGGACAATCCCGACGATGCCCGCCGCTCGAAATCGAGCCCGCAGGCCGATGCCCTGATGGTGGCCACGATCAAGGCCGTCGGCATCATCCAGCCGCCGGTGGTCTCACCTGAGACCGACGGTGGCAACAGCTTCATAATTCAGGCCGGTCACCGCCGCACCAGAGGCGCGATCGCCGCCGAACTCGACGAAATCGAGGTGCTCGTAGACGACGCGGCCGAGGACGGCGGTGCCATGCGCTCCATGGTCGAGAATATCGCCCGGGAACCGCTCAATCCCGTCGATCAATGGCGCGCCATCGAGCGCCTGTTCGCGCTCGCTTGGAGCGAGGAAGGCATTGCGGCAGCGCTTTCGCTTCCCGTTCGCCAGATCAAGAAACTCCGGCTTCTCGCGAATGTGCTGCCCGCGATGCTCGACCAGATGGCCAGGGGCGATATGCCAGACGAGCGGCAGCTCAGGACCATCGCGTCGGCCTCGCTTGCCGAACAAAAGCAAGTCTGGAAAGCGCATAAGCCGAAGCGAAACGAGACAACCTCCTGGTGGTCGGTCGCCAACGGTCTTTCCAAGACCCGCATGTATGCCCGTGACGCCAGTTTCGACGATGAGCTTGCGACGGCTTACGGCATCGCCTGGGTGGAGGACCTGTTCGCTCCGGCCGACGAAGACAGCCGCTACACGACGGACGTCGAGGCATTTCTCGGCGCCCAGCAGGAATGGATGACCAACAATCTGCCGAAAGGCGGCATCATCACCGAAGTCAACGGCTGGAACGGACCGGAACTCCCGAAGAAGGCCGAGCGCGTTTATGGAAAGCCGAAGAAGTCCGACCAGACTGCCATGTATCTCGACCGCGATGGCAAGGTGCAGTCAGTGGTCTATCGGATGCCCGAGCCGAAAGCGGTCACCGGAAAACAGTCGAGCGACAAGACGGAGGAGGGTAGTGCCGCTCTGCCGGCGCAGCGCCCGGATGTTACCCAGAAGGGCCAGGACATGATCGGCGACTTCCGCACCGACGCGCTCCACGAGGCGCTCGGCCGCGCACCGATCGAGGACGATACGCTGATGGCGCTGCTCGTCATCGCCTTTGCCGGCAACAATGTCCGCGTCGATACGGGAGCGGGCAATTCCATCTCCTTCCGCAGCAGAATAGCACCCCTTGCAGCCTCTCTCGTCGATGAAACCGGCAAGTTCTCTTTCGACATGGATAGGCTCAGGGTCGCGGTGCGATCGATCCTGATCGAGGTGCTGTCGTGCCGACGCAACATGTCGAACAGCGGCATTGTCTCCCGCATCGCCGGCGACGTCGTTGGTGCCGACAACTTCCTGCCCAACATGGGGACGGAGGATTTTCTCCTGTGCTTGTCACGTCAGGCGCTCGAGGCGGCTTGCGCGGACACCTCGGTTCTCCCGCGCAACAAGGTACGCGACACCCGTGCCGCCCTCGTCGAGCATTTCAAGGAAGCGAGCTTTGTCCATGCGTCCGCACTGTTTGCGCCGGACGCGAATGAACTTGCCGACTGGAAGGCACGCAACGAGATCGGCGAGGATCAGGACGAGGACGCCGGCGACATGGAAGGCTCGAACGACGAGACGGAGGCAAGCGACACCGGCCCGAACGCCGTCCCTGAGGCTTATCTCGAAGCCGCCGAATAGCGGCTCTTTTTCCTTTCCGATGCACTTCGCGCCGCCGGCACCGTCCGGCGGCGTTTTCGTTTCCAATCAATTCAAGAGGAGGACGACATGTCCGCTCAGTCCATTTTCGACCATGCCCCGCTTGGTGCGATCATCCACTTCTCCGACGGCACGCCCCGTCCGCCCGAACGGCACCGCCGTAAACTTCAGGGGTGGGAGCGCAACAACAACACCGGCCGGCTGGTGAAGAAACAGGCCGGCGCCATTGTTGGCAAGACGCTCATACCGGCCAGCTTCACGCTTCATGCCGGGGACTTCGGTAGCAAGGCTGTCGTGGTGCTCCGGGTCTTTCGAACGTTCTCGGTTAATAGCGCTCTCGACTTCTCGGTCATCAAACGGCCCGTAGCCGGTTCGATCCTCGTGCTTGACCGCCCCGGCGACGCCGGCGAACTGGTTCATGTCGCGGAAGACCGGCAAGCGGCCGACGAATGGCTTTCGCGTCACGGCTATCCCAACGCCGTGCTGCACGAAATGACCGTTGATGAAGCCGCCGCCGATCGCGGCGAGGGGAGGGCGGCATGACCTTCCCTCAGTCAGAACCCGATACGATGGTGCTGCCGGAAGTTCAATTTGCCACCGGCGCTGAAGGGTTTCCCGTTGCGCGCGTCGGCGATACTGCTTTCGCCATGTTGCCCGGCCGCGGTGATACGCACTTTCTGGCCACGGCCTGGCGCGTGCACCGGCCGCTCGACGAACTCGGTCGCAATGATTTCTATGGGCATGGCGGAGAGCTTGCCGGCGAGGAGGCCTTCCGCGCCAAGGTGCTCGAACAGGCCGAGCACGCCCGCGAAGAGCTTGCCCTCGGACGCCGGGAGGTCCGCTGCCACGGGAACACTCCATGGGGACCGTCGCAGGGTGCGACGGTCTTCGCCGAGGGACTGGTCTGCCATTCGACCGCCGGTCATGGAGGTTTCCATCTTTCCTCCGAACGCAACGCGAAGGTCGACCGGCGGCTTCGCCGGCCTGGCGGCTGGTACGAGGAAGATGCCGAATGGGCGATTGTCGCACTTGCCTTTCCGCACCTCTTCACCAGCTTTGAGCGACGGAGCGCCGAGCAGACCATGAAAGACAGCTGGCCGGATGCCTGGGAAGCGATTTTCGGCACTGTGCTAGAACCCGGTCAGTCCTTTGAGAAGGATCGGCGTGCGTTTCATGCCCGGCATGCTGGCGACTGGATCGTCATTTCCGCTATCAGGTCGGAGCAGCACGGCGGTTTTGTGGAGGTCATCGCTACTCTCGGCGGCGCGCGAGGGCCAAAGACTGAAAAAGCCGGTTTCTCGTTCCGTCCACCGAATACGAGATCGGCCGTTTCGGTTTCGTCGTCGATCCGGCCCGGCACGATGCATACGACGGCCCTTCGAGCTTCATTGGGTGGAGGCCGAGTTCGCCATGAACCGTTTGCTACTTCTCCGGCGAATGGAAACCGCGCGCCGCCAGACAAAGGCACATCTCGACCTGATCGAGCGCCAGATCGCGGCCCGAGCCGAGCGCATGGCGATCAGCGCCAGGGCCAAGGCAAGATCGCATCCACGTGGACGCTCCCGCTGGACACGGTCCGACGACGTCTTGTTTCGGGAGTATCTGGACCAGCTCAGTTTCGAGCGGCGCGGCGAGATCGATGCCCTCACCCGAAAACTCTCCCGGCAGGAGCGGGCGATCGCAGCCGTCAGGGCGAAGGTCACGATTGAGGGGTCTGGTACCAGAGCCGATACGCAATCCGCATTGTGACGGAATGGGCGTTTGTGGGGGCACCGCTCATTTCCTTCACGATGGGTGCCGGTGGAATGCCACCCCTGCCGGCCTCCCTTCGGTTCTGGACGCGGTCGTAAACCGGCGGCCGGAGCCTTCAAGGCCGCTGACGCGCCGCAGTGCGGCCGCACGCCCCATCCTCGTCAAACCTGTCCCGCGGAACTGTGCGAGGGCTTGATAAGCCCTGCTGGCCCGCTGGACAGGTTCGCTCGTCTAAGGTTCGAGCGGACCTTGATGCCTCCGTCTTTGCGCCGGCTTCTATTGCCCACGCCCGAAGGGAGGGCCGGCAGGGGCCGGCTTGAGCCTTCGGTCCAACGTCGAAGGAAAGGATCTCCCATGTCCAGCAACGCCCGTCCCTCCCGTCAATCCGGCAAGGTCGTCCAGCTCCGCAAGGGTGCAACCCTCGAAATGGTCCGGCACACCTGTCCCGACAGTGCCCAGGCCTCGCTTATCTCCGAAAGCTTCGGTCTTCCCAACATCGACAGCGACGGCATCCGCGAGCTCCACCATCAGATGATCATCGGTACCGCGGACTCCCTCAATGAAGGCCTCGGCAACCGGGCCATGCAGATCCATCTCCAGCGAATTGTCGGATCCTATGTTGGCTCCGCCCACGGCGCTGGCCAGTTCTATTCCAAGGCCGTGACAGAGGCACGCGACGCAACAGCCAAAGGTGCCAATGACATGCGTGACGAAGACCAGGGCGGTCCCGTCGGTTTCGACGGCGCCGCTCAGCGCAAACGCGAGTTCGCTGCCGATATGGGCCTTCAGGCCCATGCGCTCCGCTGCGCGGCCGAAGGTGTCGTGGCGGCCTATGAAGATGTCGTCGGCGAGGCCTGGAAGCCCTTCCAGCGCCAGGTCGAAAATCCCGGCCAGTCCGTCGACCGGAAGGCGGCTGAATTGCAGATGGCGGCGTTTGGGTGATGTTCCAGGGCGGGGCTTTTGCTCCGCCCACTTTCCTGTCTGAATCACGGGTTCAAATTGACAAAACAACGTAAAATACGTATTTTACGTAAAGAGATGGAGCTCTGCGATGAAACAGTACACTTTCTCTGACATGAACCGATCCTCGGGCGAAATCCTCGAAGCGGCGATGATCGAGCCGGTCGTGCTCACCAAGCACGGCAAGGAGAAGCTTTTTGTTCTTTCCGCCCGTGACTATCACCGCATGCGCGGTGAGCCGAGCCCGACGAAGTCCTATTCCCTGCATGATATGCCGGACGATGTCCATGAGGAGCTGATGTCGGGACTAGGAGCCATTCTTGAACCTGTCAAAGACGATGCCAGGGACGATGTTTAAGCAGGGTGACGTTGCCGAATTCCACTATCTGTGGCATCGCGAAGCGGAAAGGGGCGAGGAATCCGGCCGGATTCCTCGCCCTGTATGTGTCGTCATCAAGGCGCCCGGCAACCCCGACGTCGTGTTTCTCTTTCTCTTTACCTCCAAGCAGCCTTTGGACGGCCAACTTGCGCTAAGCGTTCCTGAAATTGAGTGTCGGCGCATTGGCGTTGCATCTCCGTGCTGGGTCATTCTCGACGAGTTCAATCGCGTCGAGATGGACAAGGACTATGACTTTGTTTCCACCGAGCCTATCGGCTCGGTCAGCGCGGCGTTCCTCCGAGAGATTGCCGCGACCATCAAGCAAGCAGCCCAAGCTTCTGCCATCAAGGCCGTGAAGCGGACCTGACTTCGCTTCGAGCGCTCCCGGGCGGCAAGACCACCGTTCTTCAAGGCCTCCCACTTTTCGCTGCGGTTGGAGAGGATGGCTGATTATCCACTTCAGTCGTTGCCAGGATGCGTGCAGCAACAGGCTCATTTCACAGAAGCAATCCAATCCCGCTCTTTTGAGAGATGGCATTCCTGGTGCGGCGCGGACTTCCACGATCAACCCGTAAAGGGTCCGCTAGCGAGCTGCGGCCGCTTGGCTTTGGCCTGCCCGGTGATCGCGTCCGCTAAGCCGCACACTGACGGAGCCATCAAGAGCGGGAATTGGCCCGCTCCAACGATGGAGCCCTCAAATGCAGCACGATCTTTCCCTCGCCCAGAAGCACGCCTGGAACCTCGCCCGCACCCTCATGACTCCGATCGTCCTCTTTAAATCCGGCGGTGAATACGGCGTCCTCCCCGCAGACGAGATCGAAGACGCCGATGTCGAAGTGCTCTTCGAGTACGACCCCTATAGCGGCGGCCACTCCATCCACTGACTACTCATCTGATCCATGATGGCGGCGCCTGGCGCCGCCTTTTCTGCGGCGCGACCGCCCCGACCGTGGCCCGTCCTGGGAAAGTCCGGGCGGAGCCGGCAGCAGCTGCAACGGCGTTGCCGTCCTCCTCTTCGTTCCGGCCCTGCGCCACCCCGCCGCGCTTCGCGCACCGAGGCCCGGCTTGGGTGCAGCTCCTGCCTCCGCGCTCCGCCGTTTCGGACCCCGTGACGGACCGCGATCGGCGCGGTCCTGAATTCCGGAAGTTTGAAAAATGAAGAGAAAAGAGAAAAACCCGCGCGCCGACATCTACGAACGGATCACGGAGAAAATCGTCGCCGATCTTGAGAAGGGAGCCCGCCCTTGGATCAAACCCTGGAGCTGGGGAAGGCTCGAAGGCCGGATCACACGGCCGCTCAGACATACCGGCGAGCCATACACGGGCATCAACGTTCTGCTGCTCTGGTCGGAAAGCCTGGCCCGCGGCTTTGAAGCGCCGCTCTGGATGACATACCGGCAGGCAAGCCAGATCGGCGCGCAGGTCCGCAAGGGCGAAACCGGCGCAACCGTCGTCTATGCTAGCCGGTTCACCAAGACCGAAACGGATTCCCGCGGCGATGAGGTCGAACGCGATATCCCGTTTCTGAAGACGTACACAGTTTTCAACTGCGATCAGATCGATGCGCTTCCGGAACACTATTACCACCGGCCGGAGAAGGTCATCGATCCGGTCGAACGGATCGAGCACGCGGACCGGTTCTTCGCCAACACCGGTGCGATCATCCGCCACGGCGGATCGAAAGCCTTCTACGCACCGGCAAGCGATCACATCCAGATGCCGCCCTTCGAGACGTTCCGGGACGCTGCATCCTACGTCGCGGTCCTCAGCCACGAGCATGTCCACTGGACTGCACCAGAAAGCAGGGTCGGACGCGATCTGTCACGTTACCACAGGGACTGCACCGAACGAGCACGCGAAGAGCTCGTGGCCGAACTCGGAAGCTGTTTCCTCTGCGCCGATCTCGGCATCGTGCCGGAGCTCGAGCCCCGGCCGGATCACGCCAGCTACCTTCAGTCCTGGCTCAAGGTCCTCAAGGATGACAAGCGGGCGATCTTTCAGGCGGCGGCCCATGCGCAGCGCGCGGTGACCTATCTGCACGCACTTCAGCCCGCTCATGTCAGCGAAGAGCGTGAGGCAGCCTGATACATTCCCTAATCTATGCCGCCGCGGAGGGCGAAAAGCCCTCCGTCAATCACCCGTGCCTGCTATCGCCAGGTGCCGGCGTGCAATCAACAACGCTGCCTTGATGGCGGCGCACGGCGCAGTCGGGCCGATGTCCTCGTGCTGGTCCAGGTCTGCAGGAGATCACTGCACCAACATTCGACTGAAACGGAACGGGCAAAGAGAGAGCCGGTGTCAGAGGCACCGACGCAATGTGCACCATTTCCCGGTTTCCTTCGCTGGCTTGAGCCTTCCAGACCGGCGGTCGGACGCACACCTACGACGCAAGAATTGCCGGTCTGTTCGCAGCTTGAGGATCGCCAATCCCCCGAACCAGTGCTAACGCCAATCACACACTCATATTCTCGTCTCGTGTTCCGCCGTGGATCGCTGGCCCGGACGCGAGGTTTGCAGGTCTTCACCTCCTATCAAATGTCACATACGCGCCGCCCAAAGCGGTCTCGATTGAGGCATGTCTGACCGGAACCCGGCTTCGCCTCGCTCGGCTGGACGCAACGGCGGCTAGAAACTTTCTTCCCCTTCGAACTGGTGTTCGAATTCCTCGCGGGTAGCCAAGAAAGTGTCTTTCCGCCGTCCTGCATTTCATTTCGGTTCCGCAGGAATGCGCGCCGATCGTTCCCGGTCTCTTCGACAGCCATCGAGGCCGCGAAGGGCGTGGCCCGAAACATCGAAGGAATGAAGACAATGGCAAACATCGGCACATTCATCACCACGAAGAACGGCTTCACCGGTCAGATCAAGACGCTGGCCCTCAACGTCAAGGCTCGCCTCGAGCGCGTCGAAAACCCCTCCGAAAACGGCCCGCAATTCCGCATCTACTCCGGTTCAGTTGAGCTTGGAGCCGGATGGCAGAAGCAGGCGAAAGACACCGAGCGCGACTACATCTCGGTCAAGCTGGACGACCCGAGCTTCCCCGCCCCGATCTACGCCACCCTCATCGAGGTGGAAGGTCAGGAAGGCCTGCAGCTCATCTGGTCTCGCCCGATTGGCAACCGCGACTAAGCGGCCATCACGAAGGCCTCGCCACAAGCGGGGCCTTCGATCGCTGTTTCCCGATCGCAACGCATCTGCCACCCGATCGGCGAAGTAGCTATTCGACGCTCTCGACTGTCTCCCGATATCCCCGGCGCTTTTTGGATCGCTCTATCCGCACCAGGGCATTGGTGGCATCGGCCGGCCAGTCAAATGTTTCCATCATCGTCTGTCCCCGGGTTCCGATACGCCCCCAATCGCGAATGAGCGAAGCGCCGCCAAACAGCGTTGGCTGAACGGTGAGGCAATAGAACCGCCGCATGTTCCGGGCCTGGTCAATGCGGCGAAGATGGACCGGCTCGCGTTGTTGTGACTGCATGGGAAGAGTTTCGCTGACGAGGCTGGCTCCGTCCAATGACTTCTATGAATCGATAACCCTCAATCGATTCACGACCTTCATCCGTGTTTTCCTTTTCGAAAGCTGAGAAGGTAGCCGCGCATCGAGCGCGGCAGCCTTCTTTTGTAGCCGAAACCGGGTGAGGCCTGGTCTGCTCAGATCGACCGAGTGTAGTGCGGCGGCAAGTCTGCCCCAAGGACGCGCGGTCCCCCCAATTTTCCGGCTGTACCAGAAAATCGGCACCCCCGCACGCCGCCGCCGGCGGTCGCTTGCGCGATCCTTGACCCAGCCTCACCACCACACCTTCGGGCGTCATCTTTCGAAGACACTCAAAGGGAGATGACGATGCACCATGAAATCCAGATTGAAGAACTTCGCGCAGAACTCCGCAATGCTGCCGATGCCGGCGAGCGTCGCCAGATATCGGCAGAGCTGGAGATCTTGAGAGCAGAGCTTGCGGTCATTGCGGCGGATCAAGACAAAACAATCGAAAGCGCGCCGCCCTTATAAGGCGGCCGTTTCTTGTGTTCGCGATGCAAAGCCCTGGCCCGGATCGACCGGGCCAAGGCTTGCTTGACGACCGGCAATTTGCATTCCCGCTTTCACCGTTGTCTTTCCTGGTGAAGATCTACCTGTGCAGCAATTGGCCTCGACCAGGCGGGTTCCCGCATCCTTACCGTCGCTCTGTTCCGAAACGCGACGCCGCCACTTTTTCAGTCATCTCTTTCCGTCGGAAGAACATCGCCCGGCCGCATCGCAACGGCTCATTTCCACTGGTAAACACAATCTGCTCATCGGACCGCATCTGCAGAACTTCATGCGGCTGTATGAGAGGACGCTGAGAGAGCTGACGGGAGCGGTTCCGCGAAACTTGCCCGCCACGTAAGGACCGGCTCACCTGGTCAACCTCGATTGTCGTCATGCCACATCGCTCGGAAATATAACGCGCCGTGTCCGGATCGTTGATTGCGGCGAAGGACACCCAGGAGGCGGATTCGAACCACTTGGATGTGGCATCCTTGCCGCCGAAGGCCTCCCGCATCTGGCCGAGCGACTGGAACAGCATCAGAAGCGAGATTCCATATTTGCGGCCGGCATCGCGTGCCGTTTCGATGATGCGCATGTAGCCGAGCCGTGCGGCCTCATCGAGCAGGAAAAGAACCCGGCCGTTGATGTCTCCATCGCGATTGTAAACGGCTTTGATGAACGCGCCGATGATCACGCGCGCCATGCCAGGATGATTTTCCAGGGTGGAAAGATCGATGTTGAGGAAGATGGTTGTCCGGCCGTTGGCAATGATGTCGGTTTTGAAGGTGTTGCCGGAGACGAGCGCGGCATAGGTCTCGTAGGAGAGCCAGTGGGTTTCCTTGGCGGCAGTCGCATAGACTCCGGAGAACGTTTGCGGCGTCATGTTGATGAAGGGTCCGACGAGTTCTTTGACGAACTCGTTCGGCGCCGTGTCGTGAATGTCGGCCAGGAACTCTTTCAGGTTTTCTTCCGGTTTGGTGAGAATGCTGCGCACCGTGCGCAGTGATCGTTTTCCGGAGGTATTCTCCAGATCGGAAAAGACGACATGTGCAATCACGCTGGTGATGAGCTGTTCCGCATTGGTGCGGAAGAAGTCGTCCGCTCCGGAGGCTATCCGCGGCTTCTCCGACATGAGCCAGGCCGCAACCGTTGCCATGTCCTCTTCCATCGAGGAGCCGAATTGACCGATCCAGTCGAGGACATTGAACCCGACTTGTTGGTTTTTCGGATCGAGGCAAATGACCTTCTGGCCCATCGAACTACGGCTTTCCGATACCATCGGCGCGATTTCGGTCGAGGGATCGAGGACGATCATCGACCCGGGATATTGGAGGCAGGTGGGAATGACGACGGACGTTGTCTTGTATCCGCCTGAGCCGGCAAAGACGATGCCGTGTGTGGAACCAATGCCCTGGTCGAAAGCGACGAGGGGCGCCTTGCCGCCCTTGCCCCAGGTGTTGTTGTGGCGCGGATCGAAATTGATTTCTGCAACGCTATCCTGATCGACCCGATAGCGTTCTCCAATGACGATACCGCCGTCTTCGGGAAACAACTTTGCGGCGGTCTTACCGTCCATCCAATCGCTTTCGCCATGGATGCTTCGGCGGCCGGAAACCCGTTTCGGCCGGTTGTCGCCGAAGGCATTGTTGCCTTTCAGCCCGACCTTCAGACCGAACAGACCGACAAAGAGCGCCCCGACCGCACCACCGATCGAATAGAGATCGGCGTACTGCAGAACCGATCCAGGCTGAACTTGCTCTGAGAAAGCATCGAGCCGCAGCGCCTCCAGGAGCGCGGCAATAGCAAAAACCAGCAGGCCACCGGTCAGCACGCCGAAGCCAGCCCATTTGATGTCGAGACTGCCGCGCGCCGAGAAGAGAACGATGAGCCCCAGGCCGGCCGAGACAAGAAAGGGAAGGGTGAGCCCGATCCGGCCGAGCAACAGATAGGCTTTCTGCGTCGTGGCGATGGAAGCCAGCCAGGTTTCAATCCCGGTGAGGCCCCATAGTGCCATTAGCATGAGGGCTATCGGGATCAGGAACAGCAGCGCCCTTTTGAGTGTCATTCTTGAATGCGGCCTTTCCGATTACGCGCCATCTGTCGCGCTCATTCATGTCGCCAAGGCGGTTCGAAGCATCCATGAGAATGCCGAGTAGGATGGCCTTGTCTGTCTTGCGAAGTCCGGCTTTGACGATGAGGCCGCCAAGCTGGATTTTTTCGCGTGCGTCTTTCTTGCGGTCCAGCAATCGCGTTCGCCTTCTCCGGTTTTCGAGCGTTCTGAACTGCCCTTCAATTCTGCGGAGCTGCAGCGTGATTTTGTGAAGCGGCCGGCTTTTGAAATCGGGCGGCGAGGTCGTTCAAGGCTTTGGCGAGTTCGGCCTCATCGATGTCGAGTTCGGCGAGACCGCTCTCCATGACGAGCTTGGCGACCCGCTCAGACTGCTTTTTGAGCACCTGTCTTTTCTTCTGCTGGAGCTTGGCGATCTGAGCTTCGATGTCGTCGATCTGCTCGGAGGCGGTTTTGGAAGTGCGCGGAGCCATCAGATGTTCCTTGTTTTGAAATGGGTTGTTTAAAGGCAATGGCTTCGCTCATAGCGTGTCATATTCCTCAAGTCGAGCTTGGTTGCAAAACTTGTCGTGGATACAACCAAGAAGGAGTCCGCTGAATAGAAGCGAAAAGGCCTTACGACTGACTTATGCGCTGATTGAAGATCCGGTTTTCCAGCCCGTGAGGGCCGCAGTCCGGTTTTGAGGAAAACCGGACGGAGCAGGCGAAGGCTTGAACGCGCTCCCCATAAAGCGCTGAAGAGAAAGCCGAAGCCTGTGGTAAACCGGGTCTGGGCGGTGGAGGATTTGCCACATCACCTGCTCGGCAGAACAGCAAAGATCAGAATTTTTGAAAAAGGCAGGACGGCGCTTCCAGCGCCCTATCGCCGCCAACGGCGATAGCTCTCAGGCGGAAACGATTTTCAATCGTTGAGTGTAGAGCGCACTTATAGGATTGCATCTGCAATCCTGCGCTGGTACGAGAGTTGAATTGCAACCACTGGGCTGCAATCTCCGCCTTCGCTGTCCTGGCGCCTTGTTTCCTCACCGTCCTGTTTCTTCGACTTAACCTGCCTTTTCACATCCGGGATCCCTGCCCTCGATGGCCATCTACCATTTTCATGTCCAGGTGATCTCCCGGAGCGGAGGCCGGTCTAGTGTTGCGGCTGCTGCTTACCGGCATCGTGCACAAATGACGGTGTCGAACGACTCCGATCACAAGACATTCGACTACGCCCTCAGGGACGGCGATCTGGTCCATGAGGAACTGGCGCTGCCGGATCAGACGCCGGAATGGTTCCGGACGCTGATCGATGGTCGGAGTGTGGCGGGTGCCAGTGAAGCGCTCTGGAATGCGGTCGAGGCGCACGAGACGCGTATCAATGCACAGCTTGCCCGGGAGATTGTTTTTGCGCTTCCGTCTGAACTCAGCCGGGAGGAGAACATCGCCCTGGTGCAGGGTTATGTTGGGCAAGCCTTTACATCGCGGGGCATGGTTGCGGATTGGGTCTATCACGACAAGGAAAACAATCCGCACGTCCATGTGATGCTGACGATGGCGCCGCTCACCGAGAAGGGCTTCGGGTCGAAGTGGGAAACTCTTCTCGATGAGAATGGCGAGCCTGTCCGGAAGGGCGGCAAAATTCAGTATCGAGCCTGGGCGGGCGACAAGGAAACGCTGAAACAGTGGCGTGAGCTTTGGTCGATCCATGCAAACAAGAGCCTGGAGCTTGCCGGGCACGATGCGCGGATTGATCATCGCAGCTATGAGGCCCAGGGCATTGAACTGCTGCCCACATCGAAGATCGGTGTGCAGGCGCGCAACATTTCTAGCCAGGCAAAAGTGCAAGGGCGCGAACCCGGCTTGGAACGCTCGGTCTGGCATGCGGAAAGCCGTCTTGAAAATGTCAGGCGGATCACGCGCCGGCCGGAAATCGTCATTGATGCTATCACGCGCGAGAAGAGCGTTTTCGATGAGCGGGATATTGCAAAATACCTTCACCGCTACGTGGACGATGAGGCTAAGTTCCAGGATCTGCTTGCACGCGTTCTGAATTCCCCAGACGTTGTGATACTTGCTGTCGAAGCAGTTGATCCGGAGACAGACGAAATGGAACCGGCGAAGTTTACCAGCCGGGAGATGATGCGGCTTGAGGCAGAGATGGCGCGGCGGGCGGATCATCTTGTGTCCGTTTCTTCGCATGGTGTGGACGCGCGTTTGCGCGACCGAATGCTTTCGAGCGTCCAAAAACTTTCCGATGAGCAGCGCGTTGCGATCGAGCGCATCACGGGTGAGGAGCGCATGGCGTCGGTCGTTGGCCGGGCAGGGGCGGGCAAAACCACGATGATGAAAGCCGCGCGCGAGGTATGGGAGGCAAACGGCTATCAGGTCGTCGGCGCCGCACTTGCGGGCAAGGCGGCCGAGGGTCTCGAGAAAGAAGCCGGGATCGCATCGCGCACTTTGGCGTCTTGGCAATTGTCCTGGGGACGGGGAGAGGGGCTCCCTGACAAAAAGTCCGTCTTCGTGATCGATGAAGCCGGCATGGTCGACAGCCGACAGATGAGCGTCTTTGTCGAAACGATCGCCAAGGCCGGAGCCAAGCTTGTTCTGGTCGGAGATGCGGAACAGCTGCAGCCGATTGAAGCGGGCGCTGCCTTCCGGTCGTTGACCGATCGAACCGGATACGCGGAACTCGGCACGATCTACCGGCAGCGTGAACAATGGATGCGCGATGCGTCCATGGATCTTGCGCGCGGCGATGTCGTAACCGCGATCCGTGCCTACCAGTCCAATGGTCATGTCATCAACATGCCGCTCAAGGATCAGGTTTTCGGGAAGCTGATCGACGACTGGTCACGCGACTACGATCCGTCGAAGTCGATGCTGATGCTGGCGCATTTGCGGGAAGATGTGTACCGGCTCAACCGGATGGCTCGGCTAGTGTTGATCGAGCGCGGCGTGATCGAAACGGGAGAAAAATTCCGCACTGAAGAGGGCTATCGGTTCTTTGCCGTCGGCGACCAGATCGTGTTCTTGAAAAACGACCGTGACATGAACGTGAAAAACGGAATGCTCGGGCGTGTCATCGAGGCGGGCGAAGGGCGCATCCTCGCGGAGATCGGTGATATCGGTTCCGATCAGATCCGGCGCGTCGAGGTCAACCAGAAGACCTATCGCAATGTCGATCATGGCTACGCGACAACGATACACAAATCGCAAGGCGCCACGGTCGACAAGGTGAAGGTGCTGGCAACGCTCTCCCTCGACCGGCACTTGACCTATGTGGCGATGACCAGGCACCGGGAGGACGTAAAGCTCTATCATGGGGCCTTGTCCTTCGCGAAGAACGGTGGATTGACAGAAGTGCTTTCCAGGAAGGGTGCAAAGGATACCACGCTCGATTACGCGGGTTCGGAGCTTTACGCCCAGGCTCTCAGCTACGCAAATAGCCGGGGGCTCTATGGACTACGGGTTGCCAGGGCGATGGTCCAGAACCAGCGTCGCTGGTTTGCCGAGCAGAAGGCAAAACTCTCGGAGCTCGGTGAGCGGCTATTGTCCCTCGGTGAAAAGCTGGGGATTGGCTTGACCGGCCTTGAGCGAGGTCTTGCTGAGGAGACGAATACCGTCCAAAGACAGTCGCGCGAACATCCTGCCACATCACAACCCTGGATCGCGGGAGTGAAAATGTGGGCCATGTCCATTCCTGACGCTGTGGAGACCAGGTTGCAGTCGGATGCCACGTTGACAACTCATTGGGCCGAAGTTCAGAACCGCGCCCGGCTCGTTTACGAGCGGCCGGAACAGGCCGTCAAGGCGATGCGGATCAAGGACATCTTGAAGCTGGACGGCGAAGCGCAAACCACGGCTCGCGACCGGCTCACAGAAGATTTGGCCAATACACCTGAGCAGTTCGGTGCGCTACGCGGCAAGACTGGCATGTTGGCAGGCAGGACCGCCCGCGAGGACCGCGAGCAAGCATTAAACAATGTTCCGCAGCTCAGCGATGATGTGAAAACCTATATACGTCTCAGGGCCGAGATCGGTGATTTGCGTACCGTGGAACTGGAGCGCGAACGCGATCTGTCACGTATCGACATACCGGCGCTGTCACCGGTGGCCGAGACGGTCTTGTCGCGAATCCGCGATGCCATCGACCGGAACGATCTTAATGCGGGCCTGTCCTTCCTTCTGGCGGACAAAATGGTCGAGGCCGAGCTGGGGGAAGTTGCCGTCAAGCTGGATCAGCGGTTTGGGGAGAGGGCGTTTGTCGGCATGGCCAAGCCGGAGGGAATTGCCTTTGAGAAGGTGGCTGCCCGGGTTGCCGATGAAGACCGGGCCAGGCTTGCCGACGCATGGCCGACGTTCAATGCCATCCAGAAGATCAACGCCAAAAGGCAATCTCTGGAGCAAGCTCAGGCGCAGGCCTTGAAAAAGGATCTGTCCAAGGATCAGGGCATGATCCGGTGATAAACGGGGTGAGGCGGAAGGACAGGCGACGGATTCTGCTCATCCTGTCTCTTGGCGGAATGGTGATTGGCGGCATTGCCGCAGCCGGAACCTTCGGAGGATACCGGATCAACACAACACCGAGCTTTCCGCTCGGACTTTGGCGGATCGAGACATTGCCTCGCGAAGTGCGTTTGGGCGATACCCTATTCATCTGTCCGCCGGCAAATGCGCCGGCGATCGAACTGGCGCGAGAACGGCTCTACCTTCCGGCAGGCCTGTGTGATGGCGGCATGGCACCGCTCATCAAAACCGTCGTCGCCCTGCCCGGACAAACCATCGCTATCGAGGGCGACCAGGTTTCCATCGACGGGGAACGCCTGGCGCATTCTTCCATTCAAGCGAAGGACGGGCAGGGGCGCACCTTGACCGCCTATGCCGGGGGCGTCGTTCCCGCCGGCGCACTCTTTGTACATTCCGATTACATGGCTTCTTATGATTCAAGATATTTTGGACCCATCCCGGCGAGCGGCATTCTCGGCCTGGCGCGAGAAGTGTTCACCTTCCAGCCTTAAATTTGCGCGCAGTCTGTTTTGTATTCTGGGAGGCATGGCGACCGGCACAATCGGCTGGTCCGGGAACGTGCTCCTGTTGCCGGCCGGAATGCTGTTTCCGGCTTTCTGGGCTTACGCTCCGTCCCGATCCGTGGCGGCACTGGTAGCCGCCGCGCACTTCCTGGGAGCGTCACGGGGATTGCCTCAGGGCGCCAGCATCTTCTTCGGGTCCCAATATGCCATCGGCCTGGGGCTGTGGTTCGGGGCATCGCTCGTCTTTGTCGCCGTTCACTCTGCGCTTTGGACGCGAGGATCCGGATGGCCACGAATGCTGCGCTACCTGATCGCAAGTGTTTTGATGAGTCTGCCGCCCTTCGGGATATTGGGTTGGGCCAGCCCGATTACCGCGGCCGGTGTGCTCTTTCCGGGATGGGGCTGGTTGGGGCTGGCAGCAACCGCGATCCTGTTGCTCATGATGACCACAAGCCTTTGGCGGATCGCGGTTCCGGTGGTGGCCGGCTTTGCTGCCTGGTCCGCCGCATTCTGGACGCAACCAAAGGTAATTGAGGGCTGGACCGGCATCAACACCACTTTCGGTTACGAAGGGGCGGGACAGCCTGCCGGCTACAAGCAGCAGCGGGAAACCATTGCCATGGTCCGCGAGGCTGCCGCGCAGGGCGTGAAAGTCGCCGTCCTGCCCGAGAGTGCGCTCGGACTATGGACCCCGACGACGGAACGGCTTTGGAAAGACGCTTTGTCAGAACTGCCGGTGACTGTGATCGGGGGTGCGGCTGTTGTTCAAAAGAGCGGCTACGACACGGTGATGGTGGAGGTGTCAGGGAAGGGATCGCGAATTCTCTATCGCGAGCGCATGCCGGTCCCTGTCTCGATGTGGCAGCCCTGGCGGCGGTTCACAGGGGACGGAGGCGGCGCGAACGCCTATTTCTTCGACAATCCCGTCATGCAGGTCGCGGGCAGCCACGCCGCGCCTCTGATCTGCTACGAACAGCTCCTCGTCTGGCCCATCCTGCAATCCATGGCCATGGGCTCAGACGTCATCGTTGCGATCGGCAACGGCTGGTGGACGGGTGAAAGCAACATCACCGACATTCAACGCGCCAGCGTCACAGCATGGGCAAAGCTGTTCGATGTTCCGCTGGTGATCGCATTCAACGAGTGAATCCATGATAGACGCTGCCCTGATTGACCAATGTGCCGACCCTTCCCTGCAACCCGCCATCGTTGAGGAGTTCATCGCAGCGGTGGGTTCTGAGGATCCGCTAAGTGTGACCGTGCGTTCCGGGTCGAAGACGTTTCTGGTGCCAGGGGCAAAATCTCCGCAAGGGGCCGCGAAGCTAGTTCAGGATTATCTCGGCAAAGCCGTCGTGCGCGTCGGAATCACGCAATATCCGGTTGGCATTGGCATCTCGGACAAGTCGCAGGTCACCGCGGATGTGTTCGACGCCTGCAACAACATCAAGATCGGGACCGCGCTGTTTGCCCGTGTCTACAGGATTGTGACGAAGTGGTACGACACGCCGGTGCCGGAAGCCTTTCAAGACGCCATCGAGGCATACCTGTCGGGGTATTTCGACGGGGAGTATGTGTTCACAGCGGAAAATCAAAGTGAGAGCGATGACTTGGCAGCTCCGAGTCAAGCAGCCTTGGAGGAAAGTGCGCATGTACCAGAACATGAAAGTGCGGAGCCGTATCCAAAGAGTAAGCTTCGAAAACAACTATGGGCACTGGATCCGAACCAGGCGGATATTGGCGTCGATCTGTCTGAGATCGGGGACTTCAACAGAGAATGACCAGCCACATCGTTATTGCCGCATATCTCTGTGATGCGACGTGTCAGCCACAGCAATTGCGCGTTTGGGACGGCGACAGTTTCCTGATCAGCATGATACACGGCTCGGAGCGCGAGCGCGTCCTTGGCCTGGATACTGCGGAGATCAAGGGAAAGTGTTCTAATGAGATCCAGATGGCAAAGAAGGCCAAACGCCGGCTGGCCGAGCTGGCGGACGGCCAGCGAATTCAGATACTCCGGAACGGCAATGACAAGCACGGCCGGACTTTTGCTCGAGTTTTCATCAATGGCAAAAACGTTAGCCAAATTCTTATCAACAAGGGGCTTGCCCGGCCGTGGTTCGGTCATCGGTAACCGTAGTGCTTATCCTTTGAGTTCTTTATGCGCCGTAGAAGCTCCATCGGATCCATGTTGATCGCCAACGAAATCTGATAGATGCAATAACGGTTGGGTTCAGTTTTCCGCGTTCCAGGCTGCTCAGATATTGCTGACTGATGCCACTGATCGCCGCAATTTCCTTTTGCGTCATGTTCCCGCTATTCTGTAAGCGAAGTCTGCGCCCCACGTGGCTTCAGTTTGACGGCGTTAAGTTGCATGGCAGGAATTCGTCGATCCGGATTTTCGGATGGCCGCCGGCGATGGCCTTGAGGGGCGTCTTGAGATAGGCGAAGAGCTCCACGCCGTTAATTTTCGCGGTCTCGATGAGGGATGCGATGCGGCCACCTTCGTCATGGCCGGCGGAAAAGGCTTTCTTCCTGTTCAATGCAATTGGCCGGATCAAATTCCCGACGCTGTTGCAATCGATCTCGACACGGCCAACGTGAAGGAAGGTCTGTAAGCCGTCCCAGTGACGATGAATATAGGCGAACTTCTCACCGAGACGAGACTTGGCGGAGACCCGGAGGCGTTGCTCTTGCAACTATTGTCCGAAGGCAGTGAGGGGAGGCGCGGTGCGGGCCTGTCTGGCCGAGAGCCGCTACCCGGACGCCGTGCCTCGGATATCAGCTTCGACCCTGTAGAACTCGGCGATTCGGCGCAAGCCCTCGGCGGCGATCTCGGAGACATCGCGGTCGAACACTTCCTTCAGTTTCCGTCGTGCGTGCGCCCAGCATTGCGCGACGCGTATATTATTCGGGACCTCATGCCTGCTGATTTTAAGTATGCGGGTCGCGTAAATTCTATTGAAAGAACGCTACTCTGTTTCAGCTGGAACCAGCATGTCGAGCGGCCAACCACGGAGAAAGAAGTAACAATCCTAAGCCGCCAACCACGAAAACATCGGCCATATTGAAGGACGGCCAATGTGCTGCGCCAAAGTAGAAGTCAAGAAAGTCAGTCACTGCGCGATATCGCAGCCGATCCGTGACATTTCCGAGAGCACCACCAATGATCATTCCGTAAGCCAAGGCCTCGAACTTGCTCGCGGCACTGATCAAAAGCACCGACAGCCAGACGCAGACGGCAAACGCCAGCACGACAAGAACAAACCAATGCACTTCACCCAGCAGTCCAAATGACACGCCGCTGTTCTGCAAGTAAGTAAGATTGAGACCAGGAAAGACGGAGACACTGGGAGTCAAACTGGCTTTGTTTGCGACGATGATTGACTTCGATACCTGATCGACAAAGAACGCAGTTGCAACGCCTGCCAACCCGATCGTCAGAATTGGTCTCATCATTGCCATCCTTTTGGTGCGCTCAATTACTCGCATAACTCGCGAACACTTCCGTCGAACCGTCCCGCCGAATCAGGAAGACATCATAGGCTTCTCGCATGTCGCTCTGATCCATGCCCGGTGAGCCGAGCGGCATCTCGGGCAAGGCGAGACCAATCGCGTCTGGACGTTCTGATAGGAGACGCCGAATATCGGTCGCCGGGACATGACCCTCGATTACATAGCCGTCAACAAGTGCCGTATGGCAAGAGGCCATTCGCTGGGGCACGCCATTGTCGATCTTGAACCGCGTCAACGGTCCGGCAAACATGTCTTCGCCGGTCGTATTGAAACCATTTTCCTCAAGATGCTCCATCCAAGCCAGGCAACAGCCGCAACCGTTGGTCTTGCGGACCTCGACTAGACTTTGGTCAGCGAATGCCTGCGTAGATGACGACAATGCAAGAGTGAACATGAGAGCAGTGAGACATTTTTTCATGGAGCAGAGCCTTTTCGTTATGGATCGAATGCACTTACAGCCAAGAAGCGGTGATGCGGTTTGGGGATGCCGGTACTGTTCGCTTGCAGCCCGGGGAGCATCCGTTAAGACGCTCCTTGAGTATGGATCAGTTTGGCGAGTGGACCGTTGAAGCCACACCGACATTCATCAGATACCTTTTGCTCATTGAGGCACTTCCTCTTTTTCAGTCATTGCGCGGCGAATTTTGGGCACTGCGGTTTCTCGAGTCTCGTGGTAGTCGATAGCCCCAGCAAACTGCCCGTTTGTTTTGAACAAGAAGACGCTCGCGGTATGGTTCATGGTGTAGTCTTCACCATCTGTCGGTACCTTTTCATAGGTGACCCGGAACATATCTGCCGCTACCGCGATCTGCTCATTCGTTCCGCTCCAACCCCGGATGTTCGCGTCAAAGTAACCCACATACTCAGCCATCGCGTCGACGGTATCGCGTTCGGGGTCAACTGTAATGAAAATCACATTCAGTGCGTCCGAGTCATCGCCCATCATCTCAAGCCAACTCGATATGTCCGAAAGCGTGGTGGGGCAAACGTCGGGACAGAAAGTGAAACCGAAAAACACCATCGTCGCGCGACCGGTGAGGACTTCAGGGCCCACCGCGTTTCCTGCGTGGTCAGTGAGCCGAAACTCCATAGCGGGAAGATCAAGGGGACGCCGAATGAAAGGTTCCGGTGCACCCGGACCATCGACACGCCACCAGCCGACAAAAAGAATAAAGCTGATTGCCACGACGCCAAATACGCCATACTGAAGCAAACGCCGTTGCCGCATCAGTTCTCGGGTCCACGTGCCGCGATGCCAAGGATCGGAATTTCGACTGCCACTTCACCACCATCGGAGAAAACCAGGGTCATAAAAAAACTCTCACCCTCTTTCATTTTCCGTTGCAGCCCCATCAACATCGCATGAAGTCCTCCGGGTTCCAGCGTAACTGTTTCTCCCGGAGCAATTTCGATTTCACCGACTGGCGCCATAGAACTCACGCCTTGGTTATTCGTTGAAGTCCTGTGAATTTGAGTTTTCAGCGCAATATCCGTACTAATGCCTATTAGCGTTACTACAACGTCGCCGGTATTACGGATTTTCATGTAGGCGACGCCGGGACGACTGGTACCGATGGAGGTGCGAGACCATGCATCCTCAATTAGCACTTTGTCTGAGCCTGCTACGGAGGCTTCACAGAACCCTATGATTATCACGAGTGCCACCAGCGTTTGGCGCAGTACCTTTCTCATTTACATTCTTCCTTTGTAGATCGCTGTTCAGTTCTGAACCGCGGCAACTTCCGCCGAGACCAGGCGCCGCAGCTCAACATCACCGAATGGATCCAACGGTTTTCCGTTTACGAAGAATGTTGGCGTCTGCCGCACCCCAACAGCTTCGACGTCCGCACGGTCTTGGTTGAGGATCCCAACGACGTCGGGTGCAAGCATTTGTGTACGCGCGGCCTCTGCATCAAGACCCGCGGCAGCGGCAATGCCGAGTATCAAACCTGGCTGTGGTGAGCCGTGCGAAGCCCACCTGGGCTGTTCGCGTAAAACAGCCTCCAGCACAGGCTCGAAGACACCTTGCATTCGTGCGGCTTCGAGGATTCGGATCGCTTCTTCAGATGCCGCACCGTGAAATGCCGTGTAACGCATCACGACACGAACCACGGGTTCATGCTGCGCCAAGAGGTCTTTCACAATTGGATGAAACGCGCGACAGGCCTCACAGGCGGGGTCAAAGAACTCTACAATTGTGACAGGTGCGTTTTCTGGCCCAAGGATTGGTGAATAGGGCCGAACAAGGACCTCGTTGCCTTCTGAGACGAGAGGTTGGGCACTCTCCAAAGGCGCTTGGCGGTTCACATACCAGGCGGCACCGACGAAGCTGGCACTCGCAGGTGCGAGCACAGACAAGATCAAGGTGCGGCGGTTCATTTATGTGTCTCCTTGAGTGACAGGGCGGACAATAGGCTGATGAGTGCGAACGCGACGAACGCCATCAAAGGGATCGGAATGCCAAGGATCAATTGGTTGGAATCCGTGCAGGAAGGACCAATTGCAGAGCATGGCTGAATGGGCTCGGGAATCAGGCCTGCGTAAAGGCCTAGGTGCCAGAGTGCAACGGCACCGCCTCCAAGTGCCAACACTAGACCATAGCGACCAACTCGGCGGTCATGCCACCAAAGACCAAAACCAAGGACAATGACCAACGGAAACATGAAGGCCCGCTGAAACCAACAGAGCACGCAAGGCGTTTGGCCCAACACTTCGCCGATGAATAATACAGCGAGTGTAGCGACGAGTGATACGATCCAGGCAAGGACTAGGGCCATTTCTCCGGAAAAGCGGGCCATAAAGTCAGATCCCCTCTTCTAGTGTGGTGAAAACTGCTTCGCCGGGCATGTCGTTGTACCAACTACTCTCCCTCACAAGTGGCCGTAAATCATTTGTCAGGTTTACAGACGCGTTCCGGTCAGCGCCGGTAGAGGTGTGAATTGTTTTCATTTTGGTCAAATCCAATGCGAGGATGTCTATTGTGGCGTGGGTTTCCGGTAGAGCAGCAAAACTGGTTGCCAAAAAACACGACCACCAGTATCCGGCGCGTCCTAAAAACCTCAGAGTTCGTACACGTTTGGAGATCAAACAGTTCGAATGTGGCAGTAACTGACTACTGAATTACCTTTTTCGGAACACGTATAATTCCTAAAGCCACTAGAGGTTCAAGCTCAAATTTGCGGACGTGCTTGATTGTCGCGCGGAAGCAAATAGCTTAGGTTCGGCGCTGCTGAAAGTCCATTTCGCTCCGTACAATTTTGTATTTGGATAACTAATTCATGCTCACGATCGGCGGTCTTGCAAAGAAAACAGGCACGAAAGTGCAGACTATTCGCTATTATGAACAGATCGGGCTTCTACCAGAACCGGACCGTACTGAGGGGGGACAGAGACGCTATAGTAATGAGCAACTCGACAAACTTTCATTTATTCGCCATTCGCGGCAGCTTGGTTTTTCATTGGAAGAAATCCGGGAGCTCCTGGACCTCTGCGATCATCCCGACCGGCCCTGCGGCAAGGCTGACACGATTGCACGTCGGCAGCTTAAGCAGGTCGAACAGCGCATCGCGCGTTTGCAGGCGCTTCGCACAGAACTAAAGCGCATGGTCCGTGAATGCAGCGGTGGCCGCACAGCTGACTGTCGGGTATTAGAGGTACTCCGAGACCACTCCGAGTGTTTAACTGATCACGATGAGATAGGTGCTTAGGCACTACTTTGACGGTCATTGCTTCGATTTTCCCCGCCTATTACTTGCTTGGCTCTGATGATGGATCATGTCTTAAACTTTATGGCCGTCTTCGGTTCGGAAATAAATCGGGGCGGCGGCATCGCAAATTAGATTCTGAAAATCAAACAACCCACATGTTCCCTTTGCGGGTGAGATAGTACAGAAACCAGAGTAATGGGCCTTGTCGGAATTTCGTTCGCAGACAGGGAGCAACAGCTGCCCTTCAGAGTCTAAATTTTTTGGGTGGCCACCTCTTAAACCTCTAGCGACTATAGAAACTACATACATACTCGGTCGATACGAGGAACAATCACATGCCCGATGCTGCCCCCCTTCTTGCCGCCACGCAGTTACTCGATTACCGCGCACCATCCGTTGTCCGTCTGACTGAAGATCGGAAATGGCTCCGACTGCCTCAGTACGATCGCATAGGCGCAATCTACGACTTTGTTCGAAACGAAATCGCCTTCGGCTACAATCGGGCGGACAACATTCCCGCGTCTGAAGTACTTCGAGATGGGTACGGCCAGTGCAACACCAAGGGAACGCTCCTAATGGCGCTATTGCGCGGTGTAGGTATCAAGTGCCGCCTGCGAGGGTTCACGATTCACAAGGAGCTACAACGTGGTGTCGTCCCGGATTTGATCTTTCCGATCGCACCACAAGAAATTCTTCATTCCTGGGTTGAGGTCGAGTTCGACGGCAAATGGATTAATCTCGAAGGATTCATTCTAGATGAAAAATTCTTGAGCGTTCTCCAGCAGACCTTTTTCGGAAACAAGAGCTTGTGTGGTTTCGGTGCGGGCACCGATTGCCTTGACGCGCCACCGGTTCGCTGGGAGGGGCATGACACCTACATTCAAGAGACGGGCATCGAGCAGGACTTTGGTGTGTTTGAAACGCCGGATCAATTCTATTCAGAGCACATGCAAAAATTCGGACGAGTGAGGGGCTGGCTTTACCGGTTCATCATACGTCACTGGATGAACACTCGCGTCCGTGCCATTCGATCAGGTCGATTAAAGCCCAGTAGGTCTGCAATCCATGATCACGGAGGTATCGCAGATGCCGCATGACCACCACGGGCATAGTCACGTGCACCTCGATCCTCAAAGCGGCGACCGCAGAGTCGGCGTGGCAATTTGGGCTAATGGCCTTCTGACGATCGCACAAATAGTGGGCGGCCTCTTTGCCGGAAGCCTTGCACTGATTGCAGACGCCTTGCACAATTTTTCAGACATGGCCGCGCTGATTATTGCCTTCGCTGCCCGCAAGATTGCGCGGCGCCCTGCGGATGAACGTATGACATTCGGCTACGGACGCATAGAAACAGTAGCTGCGCTCATCAATTATACGACCCTTATTATCGTCGGCCTTTACCTAATTTATGAAGGAGGAATGCGCCTGATTGAACCACCGGACGTCCAGGGCTGGACGGTCGTGATTATCGCAGGGTTTGCTCTCGGCGTAGATGCTTTGACAGCAGCACTGACCTGGTCGATGCAAAAGGGAAGTCAGAACATTCGTGCCCTGTTCTTGCACAACCTATCGGATGCACTGGCGTCCGTTGCGGTAATCGTCGGCGGGACCTTGATCATCCTATTCGATATGCGATGGGTCGACCCCGCTGTTACCATCGGCATTGCGGGATACATCCTCTATCTGGCAGTGACGGAGATTGGCGGACCGGTCAGAACGTTGATGCTGGGGAGTCCCCCGGACATCGAAGGACATGATGTCGTCGATCTACTGCGCGCAACATCTGGGGTTCGCGAGGTACATCATGTACACCTATGGCAGATGGAAGAGAACGCTCCAGCGTTGGACGCTCATGTAGTCGTCGAAGAAGTTGACTGGAAACAGTTGGAGGCAATCAAGTTGGAGCTGAAAGAAAAACTATCAGATTCCTTCGGCATCGTTCATACCACTCTGGAGTTTGAGCGCGAGGGTGTGTGCGAAAACGATGTTCCGTTGTTTGGGCATGATCGGTCTTATAAGCAAACGTGACATGCCGTGTCGTCCGTCAGCGCCACTGGGACAGATTAGATTAATTGCATAACGGAGGATTTCAGGCTCATCGTAACCGTCAAGGAGTGCAGATGAGAATGAAATCCGGGAAGCAAAAACAGTCGGCCGAGAATGCTGTCAGAGACATCAGGCGCAAGACCCGTCGGCAGTTCAACGCCGAAGAGAAGATACGGATCGTGCTCGAAGGCTTGCGCGGCGAAGAAAGCATCGCCGAACTGTGCCGTCGCGAGGGTATTGCCCAGAGCCTCTATTACAGTTGGTCAAAGGAATTTCTAGAAGCCGGGAAACGGCGCCTTGCAGGAGATACGAGCCGACAGGCAACGGCACCGGAGGTGAAGGAGCTTCGGGCTGAAGCATCGGCGTTGAAGGAGGCCGTTGCCGATCTGACCCTGGAGAACCGACTACTCAAAAAAAGCATGACCGGCGATGGGGAAGACGACGAATGAGATATCCGGCATCCGAGAAGCTCGATATCATTCGCATCGTCGAACAGTCACATCTTCCGGCAAAGCGAACCCTGGACATGCTGGGCATCCCGCGGACGACTTTCTATCGCTGGTATGACCGGTATCTGTCGCTTGGCGAGGCCGGGCTTGCGGACCGGTCGTCACGACCGGGTCGGGTCTGGAACCGCATCCCTGATGCCGTGCGCCGACAGATCGTCGATCTGGCGTTGGAAGAACCTGATCTATCGCCCAGAGAACTGGCGGTCCGGTTTACCGATACAGAGCGCTATTTTGTCTCCGAGGCCAGTGTCTATAGGCTTCTGTAAGCGCAGGACCTGATCCCGAGCCCGTCATACATCACCATCAAGGCAGCAGATGAGTTCCATGAGAAGACCGTTCGGCCAAACCAGCTTTGGCAAACCGACTTCACCTATCTCAAGGTTGTCGGTTGGGGTTGGTTCTATCTCTCGACAATCCTGGATGACTACAGCCGCTACGTTGTTGCCTGGCGGCTTTGTGCGACCATGAAAGCCGGAGACGTCACTGCTACCCTTGAGGAGGCCTTGATTGCTTCAGGCTGCAACAGCGTCACCGTCACCCACCGGCCGCGCCTGCTCAGTGACAATGGCAGCAGTTATATCTCCGGCGACCTGGCTGATTGGCTCGAGGATCAGGGCATGGACCATGTCCGCGGCGCCCCCAATCATCCACAGACACAGGGGAAGATCGAGCGTTGGCACCAGACGCTCAAGAACCGCATCCTGCTCGAAAACTACTACCTGCCTGGCGCACTCGAACAGGCAATCGGCGCGTTCATCGAGCACTATAATCATCAGCGCTATCATGAAAGCCTCGGCAATCTAACACCAGCCGATGTTTACTTTGGCAGGGGCGAAACAATCCTCAGACGAAGAAAGGAGATCAAAGAACGGACAATCCACAGACGCCGCTTGCTGCACCGTCAGAGCACAGCGTAAACTAAAAGAAAAATGAGCCAGATCCTCCGTGACCGATCAGGCAATCCTGCCCCAAATCATCTGACGACGGACAACATGCCGCAGCTAACGCATGGTGCGATCAAATCGGATTGCCGCGATGTTTGGTTACTGCGGCCTTGTGAGCTGTTAAGGCCGTGCGGCCGAACAATCGATCCCAGAGTTATAAGGGACAATTTGACAATTCGCCGTACATCGTCCCCGTAACCAGCTGAATTTACCGATTGTCGGTTCACGACAATACTACAATCGGTGACCCGACAGGCACCCGTCCAAAAAGATCGATTATGTCTTGGTTCATCAATCTGACGCAGCCGCTGGAAACCGCGGTGCCAATTGTCCAATATTCAGAAGTTCCATGTAAGCGATAGAGCGTGTCGCGATTTCCCTGAAAAATATAAAGCGCTCTCGCTCCTAGAGGATTTTCCAACCCGGGAGGCATTCCACCGTTCCGCCAACTCCATTTCTCGAGTTCCGGTTCCCGCTCGATCATTTCCTCTGGTGGTGTCCATTTGGGCCACTCAGTCTTGCGCGCAATCCGAGCCCGTCCTGACCATTCGAATCCGGCCCGACCAAGCCCCACTCCATATCGCATTGCCTTTTTGTTTTCCTGAACCAGGTAGAGATAAAAGTTTTGCGTGTCGACAACAAGTGTGCCCACTTTTTCAGGAGTGTTGTAATCAACTTGCTGGCGGTAGAAACGCTCTGGTACTTTTTTCAAGTTAATTGCCGGTAGCGGAAACCGCTCGGTTGGCATAGCGCCATACATCGATATGTAGGCTGGGTCTTCAGAATATGGCACTGGTTTTATATGTGCCTTGTCAGAGGCACATCCGCTAACAACGACGCTAGCAAAGCATGCCGATCCTGAAAGAAAGGATCTTCTTGAGAGGTAAGTCATTCAGATACTACTTGTTTGTTTGGGGAAATAGCCAAGACCTTTCAGATCAACCAAATAATGCTTTTTCTCTCCATACGTAAAAGTCGATCAAAGCGGTCAGATGAAACGCTCGACAAATGATCGTCCAAAGCTCGTACTTGGGTTTCTGTCTTCTTGGGCTAATGCAGCTCTCATTTGTAAAGGCACGCGCCGGATGCAGCCACGTGCCTGACCAGAGTTTTCGGCTATTGGGTACTCACAAAACGACCACTCTTGTGCCTAAAGGCACGCGTTCATAGAGATCTTCAACATGAGCATTGATCATCCGAACGCAGCCGTTAGAGACGGATCGACCGATAGAGGAAGGTTCGGTGGTTCCATGGATCCGGTACATGGTGTCCCGACCGTTTCGATAAAGGTAAAGCGCTCTTGATCCAAGAGGGTTATTCGGTCCACCAGGGACACCATTTGCGTATTTCCGATATTTGCCGGGGTTACGACGTATCATGTTTGCGGTGGGACGCCAGCTTGGCCACTCCGCCTTGCGTTTTATTACCGCCTCCCCTTTCAGCGACAATCCCGCTTTGCCGACACCAATTCCATAGCGGCGCGCCCTGCCGAAACTCTGAACGAGGTAGAGGAAATGATTTTTCGTATCGACAACTATCGTCCCAGGAGGATAGGAAAAGTATCGTACGGATTGCGGTTCGAATTTGGGGTCGATCTTGAACTGTTTCTTGTCATGTGCATAAGCAGGCATGACAAAGGCTCCAACTGCTCCGACGGAGCCAATGAGTAAATTACGACGAGTAATCATCGCTTTTCTCCAAAAAATTACTAACGATCGCAGGAAGCTTTGCAGCGATAAAGCTGCCACGTGTCAGTAAATTCTTGGAGGCCTGTCTTCTGGCTTTGGATCTTTGGAAAAAAGGCCAAGCAATACAGTATCTTCCAAAACCAATTCCGCCTTCAAAAATCTCGGTTCCAACGAACCCGCAATTGACACGCAATCGACTCCACACTTGGCTAGTTTTTGAGACTTTGCTTGGTTGCTCGTTCGATTGCAGCACCTGAGGTTATGCGACGTGAGTGTTTCGGACACGATCGAGGCGTTTTGAACTGCTTTTTGGTCTGGAAGCACCGGCTCCCCGGCTGTCTGGGCAGCACCAATTGCGGCGGCGGAATGAAGCCCCGTATAAAACACAATCAGTATGGTTAAGACCCACTTACGCATTCGCAATACGTACAGATAAATTCTCAAGAAATCCATAACTGCGAAAACGGAAAATGAAATTTGAAACGCCAGCACTTTGACAAAGCTGTGAAATTGAAAAAAATCGCCTGCGTCACTTGAAGCTCTAGTTACTAGAGAGGCTATCTTGCAGAGAGAAAGTGCAAGAGGCCGCAAATGACTATACACCCCGACAGTTCAAAACTAATAGTCCGTTTCAGAGTCGAAGGCATGGATTGTGCCTCATGCGCTTCAAAGATCGACACCGCTTTACGCCGCTTGCCGGGGATTGAGGAGGTGGCAGTATCCGTGCCCGGAGCCAGTTTGTCGATCAGCCATGACGGTACGGTTTCCAAAAACCAGGTCATGCAGCGGGTAAGGCACCTCGGTTTTGGCATCGCGCCGGCCGAACCCATGTCGCAAAACCATGCGAGCCATGTTGCGGATCAACCATGGTGGAGGACACGCAAGGCTCTGTTGACGATTTCGTGCGGCATGGCACTCATCAGTGCTTTTTTGATTGGCCAACTAATTCCGGAAGCGGCGTATTGGGCGTTCTTGATTGCTATGCTAGTCGGTCTCGTTCCGGTGGCGCGCCGTGCGTTTGTGGCCGCCACATTGGGCAGCCCGTTTTCAATAGAAACGCTGATGACTGTCGCGGCGGTTGGTGCGGTGCTGATAGGGGCAACCGAAGAAGCTGCTGTTGTAGTCTTTCTCTTTCTGGTTGGTGAAATGTTGGAGGGTGTTGCTGCTGAGCGTGCGCGGGCCAGTATTGCGGGCCTCGCCGATTTGATTCCAAAGACTGCCTATCTGGAACAAGGAAATACCATCTCGGAAGTGCCCGCAGATAGGCTTTCTGTTGGCGACGTCATCGTTGTGAGGCCGGGTGATCGTATTGCCGCAGATGGGGAAATCACTGAAGGTTCGTCCGAGATAAACGAAGCACCTGTGACCGGCGAGAGTGTCCCCAGACGTAAGTCACAGGGGGACACAGTATATGCAGGAACCATTAGTCTAGACGGAGTTTTGCGCATCAGAGTGACTGCTGCCGCCGACGATAATACGATCGCCCGCGTGGTCCGTCTGGTCGAAGAGGCACAATCTAGTAAGGCACCGACCGAGCGGTTCATTGACCGGTTCTCACGCTACTATACGCCAGGGGTTCTTGTGTTGGGAGCTCTTATTGCGACGGTGCCGCCAGTCTTTGCTGGCGCTGACTGGAGCGAATGGATCTACAAGGGACTTGCCATTCTCTTGATTGGCTGCCCTTGCGCCCTGGTTATTTCCACACCGGCGGCAGTTGCCGCCGGTCTGGCGAGCGGGGCTCGGCGCGGCCTCCTAATGAAGGGGGGCGCCGTGCTTGAGGGTTTTTCAGCGATAACGGCGGTGGCTTTCGACAAAACCGGAACTCTCACAGAAGGACGGCCGGTGGTTACCGATATCAGGTCATTTGGGAGCAGCGATCAGCGGTTGCTGAGCCTTGCGGCAGCATTGGAGCAGGGATCGAACCATCCACTTGCTCTCGCAGTTTTGCAAAAGGCTGCCTCGGAGAATGCACCCATTCCGCCTGCATCCGAAGCACGCGCGGTCACCGGGAAAGGCGTCGAAGGGCGGGTTGGCGGTGTGCCGGTTTTTCTTGGATCCGCGACCGCTGCTCGCGACCGGGTCAGCATGACTGAAAATCAGATTGCGGTTGTAGATGCGTTCAATGCCGAGGGCAAAACTGTTTCTGTGCTGCTTGTAGACAACAAGGTTTCCGCTCTTTTCGCCATGCGTGACGAACCAAGGACAGATGCGATAGACGGTCTCGCTTCCTTAAAGACGAAGGGAATCCGCACGCTGATGCTGACGGGCGATAACACCCGAACTGCCACGGCGATTGCAGACACGCTTGGCATCGAGCCGCGTGCGGACCTTCTACCGCAAGACAAGCAACGGGTCGTGAATGAACTACGCGCGGACGGCCTGAAAGTTGCCAAGGTGGGAGACGGCATCAACGACGCGCCGGCTCTGGCCGCCGCGGATATCGGCATCGCCATGGGAGGGGGCACGGATGTGGCACTTGAAACTGCCGACGCTGCCATATTGCATGGGCGGGTGATGGACGTTGCCAAGATGATAAACCTGTCTCATGCGGTGATGAGGAACATTAAACTGAACGTGGGGATGGCTCTGGGCCTGAAAACTTTGTTTTTGGTGACGACCGTTTTGGGTGTAACCGGTCTTTGGCCAGCAATCCTTGCCGACACAGGCGCAACAGTACTCGTCACCGCAAATGCTATGCGGCTCCTGGCATGGAAAGGGGAAACCTGAATTCAAGCGGGTTGGGGCTGGATGCGCAGCGTTTTCAACAAGTGAAACAGCTCTAATCGACATTACCGAGACTAAATGAACGCCTTCCAGGATTTCAGACCAAACAAAACCGCCGAAGAAAACTTTGCGACAAAACTGTATCTTTGGCCACCGTCAGGTGCTTGGTGCACTTTGACGACCCAGTATGGTTAAGCATTCGTAGCCAATATTGATCGGGATATTTCAGCACCATTCGTTCACTTGGAATTTAGAGCCGGTCCGCCAAACTGGGTTTGCAGGTCTTCCCGGTTAGAACAATGATGTACCAATCACGTTTTCTGTGGCCGAAAGAGGTTTAACTGCCCGCGAGATGATTAGTTCAGGCAATGATCACGAAAGTCTATCAAATCAGCGAATTTTGCTGATCGATACCGTTCGCGGTGTTGCTATTTTTGGCGTTGTGCTTTTTCACTTTGTTTGGGATCTCGAGTTTTCAGGTTTAATCGACGGAATCGCGTTCCATCCTGTTTGGCTTGCATTCGGCCGCCTGCTCGCCGGAACTTTCATGTTTCTGGTTGGCGTGAGCCTTGTCCTTGCGCACGGTAAAGGACTCAAACTAAATAGATTTGTAACACGTGTGGCGATGATCGGTGCAGCTGCGATTTCGATTTCATTCGTCACGTGGATCGCATTTCCGCAGACCTACATTTTTTTCGGCATCTTGCACGCGATTGCGGTTTCTTCTCTTTTGGGTGTTCTGTTTCTAAATTTGCCCGCCCTGGTCTCACTAATCTCGGGAGCTGGCTTACTCATCCTGCCGCAGTTCTTAAAATTGGAACTGTTCAACACCCGGTGGCTCGCATGGATTGGCGTGTCTAGTTCCCCCCCACCCAGCAACGATTTCGTTCCAATTCTGCCATGGGCCGGATTGACCTTGATCGGCGTTTTTCTAGCCAAGATTTTTTACAAAAAGAGCGGCGATTCACGCTCATTTCCCGATCTGCACAATACCAAACTGACCAGGATCCTATCCTGGATGGGGCGCAACAGTTTATTGATATACTTGGTTCACCAGCCATTGCTCCTCGTTATCATTCTGCCCGTCGCGCGAATGCTTCGCTAAGGCAGAGGCTCCAATTAAATTTCACAACACCAAAAAAATTCATTGCTGAGACAACAAAGGTTTGTATGGGTCGGACAGCGCTGCTTTTGGTCTGCTAACCGGTACGGCGCTACTCGATGTTTTCCTCGCGAGGAATTCAGCTCCCCTTTCCAAAAGAACATTTCGAAACCTAGAGTGCATTCCACCGTCGGCGTAAGAACTTACGATATTGCCGCCCCCTTCCCGAAGTTGTTCAACTGAGCTTAGGTCAGCAGCAATCTTTTCTGAAACTCTTTGCGGTGGTTGTTCCAACTGCGGGCACTGTCCAAGTGGGCCGTAGTCAGCTCCTGGGTCCTTCGCTGCTCCAAAACGATATCTTCCTTCGCAAAATCGGAATTCTGGCGGACGCCGCAGGACTTCGAACGTGGTGGAAGCTTCTTTGAGGTCCAGCCAGAAACTGAGGTTTGGATTGTCGTAGTGCCTCGCAAGATTTTCAGGTGTCATGCGAAAAGGGAGTGATTGCACCTGCACGGAAGGTTGCCCGGCGCGCAATGCGTCCCGAACTAGAGCATACACTTCGGTGATTTGCTCGTCTGTGATTGCGAAGCACCCGGAAGACGAGCAGGCTCCGTGGACCATGAGCGCAGTTCCAGAGTAACCCTTCGCGCGCTCGAGTTTGTTCGGATACCCCAAATCAAATGAAAGGAAATACTTGGAGTTGGGGTTTAGCCTCCCGAGCGTGACTTCATATATGCCTTCAGGTGCCTGGCGATCACCTTCTGCTCGTTTGGGACCCAGATCGCCGGACCAACGACACATCTCGTATGTTTTTAGGAGGACATAATCGCCGGCGCGTCTTTTTTTCCAAACCTCAAGCTCACTTTCCTGTTTAAAAATTCGGATAAAAACGGGATCCGATCCCTTGACCCCTTTGTTGCGCATCAACGCCGTGACCTTGTATGGAATTGCAATTTCTCCGCGTGATTCCATTTCGAGTGACGAACCTACACATCCCGCGAGCAGAAGCGTGAAAATTGTCATGCTCACACTCAGCACCCTACGGGCGATTTGTGCCTGTTTAAACATCTCCAAATGCATAACTACCTGACACTTCGTTAGGAGACTCACATCTCGGGAGAGCTGTGTTCATTATTCGATTTCCGCGCTGTACGAATTCGTCGAGAGCTTTTGGCTCTCTCGCAACTCAGAAAGAACAGAGCTGTTACATATACAAGCACAGTAGCTGCACATTTAATTATCGGGAAAAGTGGTTATTATTTGTTTTTGACACTAGGGGGTTCGTAATCCCTTTTGCGCACTCGTCAAATTATTGCGATAGACAAGCCACACCAAACTTGCGAATACCCCTAGCGCGACAACGCTAAGCCAGCCCCAGTTACGTTCTACAGTCTCTACTATCGCAACACCAAACACATATCCAAACGCAACTAGCAACATGGTCCACAAGGCAGCAGATCCTGCGTTGAAAACAGTGAAACGCAACCAGGACATATTGCTTAACCCGACCGGAAATGCGCCGATCGTTCGCATACCTTTTGGATATCGGTACAAAAAAATGTATTTGGCTCCGTGCCTCGCAAGCAAGCCTTCAGCTCGTTTGACAATCACACCTAATCTTGGCAGCCGGCTTGTCAAATAGTCACCATATCGCCGCGCAAGATAAAACCGTGCTTCATCTCCTAAGTATCCGCCAAGAAAGGATGCCGCAGATACTGCAAATATCGAAAGATCACCAGTGCTGGCAAAGATAGCAGCAAACAGCGGCAGAGCCCCACTTTTCATCGCACAATAGAAAAAAAGTATCCCGTATACCAAGTACGAATTTAATCTGATCCATTCTTCAAGCGCGTCCATCGACAATACCCAGCCAACATATCGGTACTGTACCTACGACGTTGGAACTGTGTTGGATTGTTTTTCCAAGGTAGCAGTGAGAGGCTTTCTGCGAGGGCCGTCTTTTTCGGCCGTAAGGCCATTCTCAAAAAGGTTGAATTGTCACGAGCGGGATCAGGCCGCCTGTAGTTGTTGGACGTATGCTGTGGAACCTCGGTTGGTCGCGGCGATCCAATCAATGGGTTGCTCTGCCTCCAAAAAACTTTCCGAAATATTCACCTGAATTGCCTTCTGGATTTCTTTTTAAACTCTCGATTGTCAGGGGGCACGCCAAATCCTCCTTTATTTAATTCAAGGACCATCAACGGAAGAAATGTAAGCATATCAGTCGGTTGCAGGAAAAAGATAAAATTTTAGACAAGTCTAATTAGATTTATAGTAAAAAGCAATTCAAATATTTGTATATATTTCTTTTTATTTGATTTAATACTTACCGCGAAGCTTTTATTCAAATAAAATTCAAGATGACATCGTGAGGCCAGCCTTAAGGGAGGGCTTTGGGATGAAAAGACTACAAAATATACTTCTGCCAACAACTTTTCTGGCATTGTTGGTAACTTCTTCCGCGTCTGCGTCAGCCGATACCGGGCGCTTTATGGACATGAACCAAGACGTAAAAGCACCCATCGGATACGTACAGTTTTGCCAAGACAACATTGGTGCTTGTTCAAATGAACGCTATGAGCCGGTCGTCGTAAAATTGACGGAAGAAAGATGGCAGGAATTGCTCGCGATTAACACGGATGTAAATCGTCGTGTTCGGCCAATGACCGATGACGATCTCTATGGCAAACCAGAGTATTGGACCTACCCAGACGGCGGATATGGAGATTGTGAGGAATATGTCCTTGAAAAGCAACGAGAGCTTCTAAATGCGGGATGGCCGCGCAGCACTCTGCTAATCACCGTCGCAAAGGACCTCCAGAATGGTGGTCATGCTGTGCTGACAGTCCGCACAGACTACGGAGACATGATATTGGACAACCAAGCTGAAACAGTTCTGCCTTGGTATTCGACGCCGTACCGATACATTAAACGTCAATCTCCGTATTCCGCCGCGCTTTGGACCGGGATTGACGACGCCCGCGTGACCACTGTTGCCAGCGTACCAAGGAAGTAACGGTTTACTCTAGACGTCCAGGAGCCTTCCTTTGGGACTGCGGTCTTAGTTGATGCGCAGAACAGTGAGGAATGAGCCCGCTGATTAGGCTTCGGAATTAATTGCGTTCTTAAGGCCGCAGCTTCTTTGGACATCATGATAAGTTCGAAAAGCTGCACATCTAATCAGGAGAAGCGTTTCTGCAAAGCGGTGTTCACGGCTTCTGATAGCAGCACGAGAACAATGATCGCCAGCGTCACTGTCGCGGCCTTGTCGTACTGAAACGAGCGGACGTAGGTCTGAACATAAAGGCCGATGCCGCCCGCGCCGACGATGCCGAGAATCAGGCTCTCGCGCAAATTCAGTTCGAACCGGAAGACGGTATCGCGCAGGACCACCGGCGCCATTTGCGGCCAGATCCCCCAGCGCAATTGCTGCAATCTGTTGGCGCCCGCGCTTTCCAGTGCCTTCACGGGCTCAGGCGAGACGGTATCGATCGCCTCGGCGTAGAATTTCGCCAGCATACCCGTCGCGTGAAATGTCACTGCCAGGATACCGGGCAACGGTCCAAGGCCGACTGCACCGACCATCAGCATGGCAACCAGGATCAGCGGAATTGCCCGCACGATCGCAAGCAGCGATCGGACGGGCCGCCAGATTGCCGGCGGAACCAGTGTTTCCGCTGCCAAAATGCCAAGAACGACGGAAAACAGGACGGCGAAGAAGGTTCCAAGGATGGCAATGCGCAGGGTCTCCGCCAGACCTTGCAGAACTTCCGGCCAAATGGACATGTCTGGCGGCAGCATCCGGCCGAAAAATTCGCCCAGGCGCGCCATTGCGCCGGGGAGCTTTTCCAATCCCATATCGGCGCTTCCCAGTGACCACAAGATGGCAGCGGCCAGCACAAGCCAGGTCACGGCGCGTGACATTAGCTCACCACTCGCAGTTCGGCGCTCGGAGACGCGCCATGATAAAGCTCCGAAATATCGGAAGCGCTTACCTGCCCCGAGGGCCGGTCGAAGAGCAGTTTGCCGTCGCGCAGGCCGATGATGCGATCGGCGAAACGCTGTGACAACTCCGGCTGATGCGAGCTGAAAACGACGGTGATGCCGCGTTTGCGGGCGGCGGCGGTAATCAGGCCGAGAATTTTCTCGGCATTGGCCGGATCGAGATTGCTGACCGGTTCGTCTGCCAGGATCAGTTTCGGTTCCTGGGCCAGGCACCGTGCGATGGCGGTGCGTTGCCGTTGTCCGCCGGAGAGTTTGTCCGCGCGGCGCGCGGCCAGATCGGTCAATCCGGTATCCTCTAGAACACCGGAGACGACAAGGTGATCGCGTTCACCGAAGCGACTCCAGAGCGATTGCCAGGTCCGCATCCGGCCAAGCCTTCCGTTCATCACGTTCTGGTAAACGCTCAACCGGTCAACCAGCGCGAATTCCTGGAAAATGAACCCGACGTCCGATCTTGCGTCTCTGGGCGGACGCGCTGTCGCGGAGTAAGTTGTCTCCAGAACTTCTGCCGTACCGCGCCAGTTCCGCAACCGCCCGTCAAGAAGTGCCAGCAGAGTTGACTTTCCCGCCCCTGACGGCCCCAGAAACGCAACGCTTTCTCCTGCCTTCAGAGTCAGGGAGACATTCGACAAGGCAGGATGTTCGTCGAACTGATGCGTGACATCGCAAAGGGCAGCGGCAACGCTCATTTCAGGAAACCATAACGCCGAGCGGTTTCGCGAACGCCTTCATAGACCTCCGGGTCAGCGGTAACATAGCCGTCCGGGCCGTAGAGATAGGCCAGCAGATAGCGGTTTTCCGGATCGTTCAGGCTAAGCATCACGTTAACGAACCTTGTCTGCAATCCGGCATCGAGACCGGGGCGTGCAATGACCGCATGACTCGGGATCTGTTCCGATTCCGCCAGAACCCTGACTTCTGCCTGCTGGTCCGGCGTTAAAAAGAGATCCGCATATTGGCTCGCTCCGGCGGCATCGACCAGTCCGTTAGCCATGGCCTGCATCGCCTGCTGGTATCCGCCTGCGAAGAATTTCCGGCCGAAAAAGCTGTCGGCGTCATCAGTTCCGGAGATCAGGCCTTCGCGGACAAACAGATCCAGTGGATAAATATAACCGGATTCCGATACAGGGTCTGCGAAGGCAATGTCACGCCCCTTGAGATCGGCAAGGGTTTCAATGCCGCTGTCCTTGCGGACGAAGACCCGTCCGGAGTAGCTGGGCTGACCCCGATAGACTTCCGACAAAAGCGGTACGGCTCCGAGCTGATCTTCCGCGAGAACAAATGGTAGGGCGCCCATGAAGGAAATGTCGGCATCGCCGTTTCGAAGCGCTTCGACTGCGGCTGCATGGTCAAAAGTGACGAAACCGATGACGGGGACACCCATGTGCTCCGACAGCCAGCCGGTGATGACTTTGATATCTCCCAGAAGCTTTTCCGGGTTCTCCTGCGGAATGAAGGCCAAGGTCAGGCCCTCCTCGGCAGCGAGAGCCGGCAGGACGAAGCTGGCGGAGGCAGCGGCCAGGAACGTGCGGCGGTTCAGCATCAAAACATCCTCTCGTCAATTGCGGCCTGCATGGTATTGAACTTTTGCCATTGCTGTTCCGCCTCGCCCCAGTCTCCTTCAGCGCTGGCATCGCCCACGGCCCTCAGGATAGCGCTGAGTTCATAGATTTCGGGTTTTGCCGCCTGATTGGTCATCACGCTGGCGTCGGCTGCAAGATCCGGCGCAACCGTGTCGATGAGCAACGCGATATTCTGGGCATCACGGGCGGGCAGAAGTGTGTCCAGGGTCGACGCGAAGGTGGTCAGCTCTTCCCAGGACAGGCGGAAGACACTGTCACGGCCTTCAAAGCGCTGATAGGGCTCTTCGCCATCGCCGATGGCTTCCAGATACGCCGTCAGGTCTGCTCGTTGCTCTTCGTCCAACCCAAGATTCCTGGTGTCGTTGAACCAATCCACAACGCTGGCCAGCGTCGGCAGCGAACCGTCATGCATATAGGGGGCGGTGAAGTTAATGTTGCGCAGCGTTGGCGTTTCGAAGGCTGTGGCCGTGCCTCCGGGGAAAGGCCGCTCTGAGCTCCCGATATCGTGTGTCAGTCCATCCGTGAAGTTCTGATCCGGCGTGTGGCAGGACGCGCAGGACTTGCCGTTCAGTCCTGGAAAATCAGTATTGAAGATGGCTTCACCCTGCTTTGCCGCGTCGGAGGCCTTGTCGGTCAGCCGGCCTGCCCGGTCGATTTTCGGGTTCGGCAGCCAGTCGAACTCACGGACATAGGCGACTAGCGCATCAAGCTGGAACGGGGTCGGCTCCTTGCCGGCAAATTCGGTAACGATCACGTTGCGGATGAAGCGGCGCAGACTGGGTTCGCGTCCGTCACGGCCATAAGGCGCGGTGAACCGTATACCGCGCATCGACGGCGTATCGAGGTGATCGTCCTTCCGGTCATTGAACATCGGATTGAAGAAAGCACCGTCGACATCCATCCCCCCGGGGCGATAGCTGAGGCCCGGAATGAAGAACTCCCTGTTGATGTCAGATCTGTTATGGCAGGTGGAACAGGCAATCCCAAGTTCCTGCGCCGGACCGCCGAAGATCTCAGGACTGTCAAACAGCATGTCGCCATAAGCGACAAGCGGCAGGTTGGCTTCGTCTTCACCGGCTTCCTCGAATTGAAGAATAAGGCGCGGCAGCTCGCTTTGATCGGCGATGTTTGATCCCGGAGGCAATGTTGCGGGCAGTTTCACTTCCGGTCCAGAAAGGAAAACCGTTTCCGGAACAGGAGCCAGCTTGTCACGAGTTGCAAATTCTGCCGGCAAGTAGTTGGTACGAATGTAATCGGAAACATCTTTGCGGGCGTTTGCGAATTCTGCCTTGTTGCTTTCCTGTCCGCCTTGGCCCAGAACGCCGCCACTGCCCAGGGACGAGTTTAGGATGAGCCATGCCCTGCCAAGCTGGCGAGCGGCAGGCTCATCGGCGGCGCGAATAGCATCTTCAAAGGCGCGGTAAAGCGTTTCGGCCTTGGCCAACTCAGTGGCTGCTTCTGGAGTTCCGAGCCTGGCATCCGCATTTTCCAGGTGACGCAGTATCCCCTGAGCAACGATGACCGTTGCCGCTTCAAACAGCGCCTGCCTGTCCTGCACTTGAAGAGCACTGTTAAGAGCAGCGGCTTCCTCGTCACTTGCTCTGGAAACCGCGGCATACGGCAGTGAGCTGCCTGGAACGGCGCGGTTCCAGCTGGCTTCAATTTTCTCCCAGGGGACTGGGGAAAGGTTTCCCAGAAACAAGGTGTGCCGATAAGCGGCTGCACGTGGAGCCCAGGGGGCTTCTTTGATTGCGGTGGCTTGCGCGGTTAGCGGAACAAGGCAGATCGCTGCGCTGGCAAGGAGAGTTTTCATAGCTGCGCCTATTATATTTAGACTAGGCTAAATTTCTTAGGATGATCTAACGCATTGTCAAGTGACTAATTTCACGGCATACACAATCACCATGAAAACAAAGAGGATGTGTTCCGTTCATGACCGGTCCTTCACCCAAGGTGTCCGATAGAAGTGTCGATGAACAGGCCAGCGGGTTCGAGGCTGTGCGCACCGCGCACCAGAGTGAAATGGTCGAGGACTATGTGGAACTCATCGCGGAACTGATCCACCTGAACGGGTCTGCGCGTCCGGTAGAAATTGCCGAACGGCTTGGCGTTGCGCAGCCGACGGTATCGAAAAATCTTGCTAGGCTGAAGCGAGAAGGTCTTATCCTTAAGGAGCGCTACCGCGATATACGTTTGACTGAGGCGGGCCGCCAACTGGCGGAAGCCTGCCGCAAGAGGCACAGGATTGTCGTCGATTTCCTGGTTACACTAGGAATTTCCGCAGAAGTGGCCGAGCAAGACGCGGAGGGTATCGAGCATCATGTCAGCGAAGAGACGCTGAAAGTGTTTCAAGATTTCGTGAAAAGAAACGCGCCCGGCACCGACTGAGCACGGCTCGAGTTGGTGGTAACATTTCGTCAAATCAATCTTCTAAACCCAGCAAAGAGCATATTGAGTAGAATGGGACCAACCTGTGCACTCAACGCGAAGCCACAAAACTAATTGGAACCCCGCGGTGGGTCGTGCAGCGACTTACCCTTGATCGGCCAGAAACTCTAATCGCAAGTTGTACAGCTGACGACGCAAGATCAGCTCCAACGCAGAAGGCCAGCGCGAGCAATCGACGTTCGAATGAACCGGATTGAGACATCCAACAACAGGTTGACGGTTAACCCAGAAAGTCCGCTTGAACACATCTCCGGTTTGTTGGAGCGGGCGGCATTTTGACACCTGTGAAACACCTCGGACACCTTCTAGATGCATAGGATCAATCCTCGAAGTTCGATCAAAATACCGGCGATGAAGAACAAAGTACCTATTGAAAACAGCCCAAAGCCGATTCTAAAGAAGCTGACCGACTCCTGTGTTTCACATCCGATGATTTCGATCGGGTTGTATGTCTGTGCCGTGTCGCTGTTTTTCTTTATCTTTCCCGGTGCCGATATTTGGTCGAGCGGATTGTTTTATTCAGAAGTTTTCGGTTTCTGGGCGAAGAACATGGCGTTTCTCAGAGACGTAAGGTATCTCGGCATATTTCTAGTTCAGGTGGTTGCGACTACTTGTGTTGCTGTGTTCGTTCTGAAGTTGCTTATCCCCGATCGTCCACCGCTCATGCCACTCCGCCAACCCTTGTTTCTGCTGTCGACTCTGGTTCTTGGCCCCGGCGTGCTCGTAAATTTGATCTTGAAGGACAATTGGGGTCGCCCGAGACCGCAACATGTGGCTGAGTTCGGCGGAGACCTACCCTATCAAACTGTCTGGAAAGTCACTGACTATTGTGACCGAAACTGTTCTTTCGTCTCTGGAGAAGCGTCTTCCGCCATTTGGTTGACTTCAGTCGCCTTTCTAGTTCCCGCTACGTGGCGCAAAGCGATGCTGCTATTGGTGCTGCCGCTTTGCTTCATCCTGTCATCCAACAGAATCGCATTCGGCGGTCACTTCCTTTCTGACACATTAATTTCCTGGGGCGTAACGCTGCTGCTCAGTTTCGCAGTCTTTCATCTGCTCTTTCAAAGAACGCGGCCAATTGTGAGTGATCGTTCGTTGGACGAATGGATGACCGCTCTTGGAAGATTTATGCAACTGAGTTTTCAAAGACTAAGGCGACGGTAAGCAAAATTTTATTGAATTACCTTTCGTTTCCCAGAGTTTGATCTTATGGGCGCTGATTTCGTGCCGGAGGAGATTTGCAGCCAAAGACTTCCGATATCATGCACTGCGGCACACGACGCGTCAGAAATGTATTTTGAGTCTAGCTAACAAGCACTCAGTAAACGTGTTGCAGTACTGTTGGCGTTACCGGCGGCACGGATCCTAATGGTAACGCACACTTGCGGTGGCCTTAGTGCAATTAAAAGGATCGAAAAACCTCTAAGATAGACCTCTTTGTAGTTCAACATCAGATTGCTTGATTGAACGCTTCCTCATTGTAGTCATGTTGCAAAATTCGAGGCCTACGGGCGTCACGTAATAAGTTGTCGATTGCACTGCGTTCGGACTCAAATCTTTCGCGCATTTCTCTATCGAGCACGCGTCCTTCTGGAAGTCTGGCTCGCATTGGATCCAAAGGTTGGCCATTAGCTAGCATCTCGAAGTGAAGGTGAGGTCCTGTTGAAAGTCCAGTCGAGCCAACATAACCTATGATTTGTCCCTGTTTGACGCGAACACCTTCCTTTATGCCTTTGGCAAATCCGGTCTGATGATTGTAGGTGGTCGTGTACCCATTGGTGTGTCGAAGTTCAGTTCGCTTCCCATAGCCGGAACTCCAACCTGCCTTTATCACGGTACCATCTCCAGCAGCCATGATCGGTGTCCCGCGCGGAGCAGACCAGTCCACTCCCTTATGCATTCTTGAATATTTGTAGACGGGATGCCGACGCATGCCGAAGCCGGATCGGAACTTGCCACCATCAATCGGTTTCCTGAGCAGGAACTTTTTTGCGCTTTGGCCGAACGCATCATAAAAGTCAGTAGCTCCATCGTCAGGCGTCCGGAAACGGTAAAATTCCAGCGTTGTCTTGCCATTGCTCAGCGCAGCAAAGTGGATCTTAGATCCGAAGTTACGGTCATCTCTGGAGTATAGCAGCTCTATGGTAGCACCAGGCCTAATGGAGGCCTTGAAATCGATGCTAAAGGACAACATGCGAACAAGTTCATTTACAACGTTTTTTGGTATGTCTTGCTCAAGTGCAGTTTGATAAAGACTATCGTATAGCGCTGGCGTTGGCCCGCTGTGGGAGACACGATCCGCGTCAGCAAAGGCTGCTGCTGGAAAGGTGCTAGGCGGCCGGGCTTTGATGTAATCGCCGCCGTCTGATTGGGCAACGGTCGCTTCGTGTTTCGTATCGCTATACAGACTGATACGCACGGGCAGCTTTCGCTCCGGATCGTCCTGTGAGGGCGCGTACGCTATTCGGAGTCGTTGTCCGTCTTCAAGTTTGGAGATTCCATACAATCGCTGAAACGCAAGTGTGATCGATGCAGCTTCTACTTCTGGAACCTGCTGATTTAGGAGGGTCCCCGTAAGGTTTTGCCCCTGAGCCACTGGCACAATGCTTTCATCCATTCCGGCTAACCGAATATCGTCATCGCGTTTTGACACGAAAGAAACGTTTTCCGGCGTTATCCGAACCGCATAGCGCTCCAAATCTGGCTGAAGCGCCAAATTGAAGTCGAAACGCCCAGGATCAATCACTGCTTCATAACCCATGTTAGTTGCATCCACCGAACGGGTCCGGATAAATTTGCGAACTTTCAATTCAATTTCCGATTCTGACAACGTCTTGTCCAAATCGAAATCCGTGTTCGATGATGGAAATGGTGTAAGGCTTATACTGACATCATTGGCCAATTTCGCACCGTACAGCGAGTCGGCAAGAAGAGAAGTTGCAACTCCCTCGGTTGCCCCTGTCGCTTCTTTCTCCGCACTCCTAGAAAATATGTTCAGCGTACTGAAGGCCGGAATTTGAGATGCAAGCGACGGGTCTTTCTTGGTAGCAAGCGTAGCGCTGATGAAAATATGTGGTTGAGCGCGAATGTTATCTCTGTCGCCCTCACGGGAGACAATATTCACATCTATTAATTGCTTGCTGGAATATTCAGTCGCCGATCGCAGAAACCTGTCTTCTTTGCTGTAACCGTTGTTCGAGATCGACAACTCATTCAATAAAGCACTCGAGGATTTCGCCCTTTCAACTTCGTATTGGCCGTCAAAGGCAGCGAATAGCGCGCCGCCCATCAAGAACAGGGATGTGACGCCAGTGAGTGCTGAACCAGCGAACCAGCGCAGTGAAACCCCTCGTCGGTCCGACATGCCATACACCCCTTCGTAACCAAGCAGCGGCGGTTCTTGACCGAGCTCGATTTTTGAGGACTGGGGGTTTTGGGTAGCGTCAAAGTGCATTGCTATCTTTCGGAAGTTAAGCAACCAATTTGTGGATCGAATTCGTTCGTGCAGCGCGGTGTCATTTGATTGCCATCACCATTCGAACATATCCCGTTTGTTGTTGGTTACATCCGCGAAGAGGCTACCTCTTCGTTCACCAAAGCTCGCAGTTCTGCCTCGCCAAACGAACTAAGGTGACGGCCGTTAACGAAAAACGTGGGTGTCTGGGTTACGTCTAAAACTTCGGCATCGGCGCGGTCCTGATTAATACTCGCTGCTATAATGCATTCTGGGATCTGAGTTCGCGTAGCTTTTGGGTCGTTGCCGGCCTCTTTAGCTACATTGGTCGGGGCACAGAACACTAGCCAGTAAGCGCGCGCAGGCCCGTCGCGGTCCAGCAGAATGGGCAAACCTATAGCCGTTACCTGTTGCCAGGAATTCACGAGATTGCGATTGGGCCATAAGAAGTTCCTGAGTCGGGTTTCCAAACTGGTGAGTTGTTTACACCCTCTAGCCACTTTAGGTTCAAGCGATTTCGCAATTGTCGGAATGAAATTGTTAAACACAGTACGATCTAACTCGCATGACGAATAATGTATTGCTTTGTACGTTTTCGCTATGCTGTGCCACCGCTCCTGTCAAAGGTGACCGAATGAACCGTATTATCGTTTGCAGTACATGCAAATGCGACCCTTCGCCAGATCTTGATGCATTGCGTCGATCGTTGAACGAATCAGGAATGGCGATTGAGGTTACACAGATTGAATGCATGGGGGCCTGTGAACAACCGATTGCGGTGGCGTTTCAGGGGGTTGGTAGAGCGGCATACCTTTTTTCAGGCCTCATCTTTCCAGACGACATTGCTGACATCATCTCGACGGCCCGAAATTTTCTGGCAACGGACAAAGGCTGGATCGAAGACGCCCGACCATGTGGACGTCTCCGTTTCTGCCTCAGAGCGCGCATTCCGGCGCTATAAGCCTATTCCACGTTCACAGTCACCGTAGCCTTAAGCGGTTCCGTCTCGACAGCGAGCATGCGGTGATCGTTGGAATTGAGCGTAACCTCAACCGTCGCATCACCTTTTGGAAGAGTCGGCAGGTGGAGCCATGCACTGTAGTGCCGCGCGACCTTCACGCCATTTACATATACGTGGGCATGGCCCTCGCCCAACACATGATCCGAGCCTGCCCGCTCCGGAGCAAAGCTGAAATTTTCCGTCATGATATGAAGATTGTAGCCGCTAACCGGATCCTTCGAGACACTGATTTTCAAGGACGGTGCATCGGGACCGCCAGGTACAGAGGTAGTCCTGTTGTGGTTGTGGCCAGCGGTTTGGCCGGAATGATTAGTTTTGAGCTCCACTGATGCGGTCTGCATCTGGTGATCGCTGGCTGATGAGTGGTCATGACCGTCAAGAGCGACACCATTGCTTGCGGCAACAACAAAGCCGATGCCTCCGCCAAAGACCAGCCCGATGGCGAAGAGTGCGAGAGAGCGTTCCATGGGGTTTCAGGTTTCCTTAAAAAGAAACCGGGCAAAACGAGATGTTTCGCCCGGTCGGTTATGATTTAGATTCCGGATCAGGCCGCCTGCGTTGCGCCGACCCTCGCCCTCTCGCGCTGCCAGAAAAAACCTGCAAAACAACCAAGCAGAAGCCAGGCTGCCATTCCGACGCCAAAGGCACGGCTGGCAAACATTGCCCCGATCTCGGTCGGAACTGGGCCGGTGAAGGTGTCCGGCTCTGGCGCGCCGATCACGTGTGGTGCCAGCAGCAGCATTGCTGCTGCGCCCCAAGCCATCCAATTGCGGCCGAATGCGATCAGCCACAATCCGGCGCCTGCGGTAAGGACGGTGGCCCACCACCAAATCTGCCGGGCAAAAACATCCGCCGCCGCGACGCCGGGCACTTCGGGAGCTAGGCTGAATCCGGGCGCGAAGTGGAACGCGACGAACCCTGCAACGCCCCAGAGCAGGCCGTTGCGACCCGTTATAACCGCACCGCGCATTTCGGCAATTGCCATGCCGGCGAGCAGAATGAAGGCATAACCGGTATAGGTGAGCATCGTGAAGATGACGCTCAGGCCATCGCGCAAAGGATCGATCCCGCCCAGCTCTTGTTGAGCGCTGACTGCCTCGGTTCCGAAATGGACCAATTCCCCCGATTCATAAAGCTCCGCATGGAGAAGGACTGGCTGAACAAAAATAAGCTGTAGCAGGGCCGCGATAAGCCCCGCCGCAGCACCAGCGAACAAGCCGCTGACCAAGAGGCGAGTCAGCATTTTAGTGACACGGGAATCCGGTCGCGTGGCGCACATCGTGTGCTGCGTCGTGCAAAGCGCTCGCCTGCACGTGACCCGTGATCGAAATAATCGCGACACCCAGTACCGCAGCAAAAGCAAGCGATACGATTTTCGTCGCGGAAACGGTGGTTTTTGCAGATTGTGTCGTCATTTTATCCTCTTTGCTGTCACACCCGACAGAAGGGTTTTCAGTGAATGTCTGGCAGGTCTCCTGGCTCGCGGGTCGTGGCGCTTTGCCGGGCCTTCCCCACAACATTCGTTGCAAGTGGCATGTCCGGTCAGCACTCTCCGCATACAGTCGCGGGGGCGGCTTCGGCTCCTGACGCCCTGCATGGGTCCGCCATATCCGAATTCCCTGTTCGTTTCCCAGCACTTTGTGCCGAATGGAAAACCAAACAGGTTTTATTATGGCGCATTTTTTTTGATCGCGAAAGCACAAATCCGACACGTAATTGATGCGTTCGCGATGACATTCAATGCCTGGGAACTTGCACACTGTCGGTGCCGAAGCTCGATTTCAAGCCGGTCGACAGGCGACGGGGAATAATGATGGATCAGACTGTTTTCTCTGTCGGGATATCGAAAAATTCCTGCCGTCCCTGGTCCTTGAAAAGCAACCGCCGGGCCATCTTTCACTCCATACTATGACTGCCGATGACCCATGTCTGTGTCCGAAAACGTCCGATTGCGTACAGGGGCAAAACACCCTGTCCACAAATTACCTTGACATCATTCTGGACAGCTAACTAATTTGAACAGCCTTTTCGGACAGGAATGACGCTATGTCACGCACCTTTGCCTATACCCGCGTGTCAACGACCGGACAGACGACGCAAAACCAGTTAGAAGAAATCCGGGCGGCGGGGTTCCAGGTCGACGACCGCCGGATTGTGACCGAGACTATTTCCGGCAGTGTGCCGATAACGCAGCGTCCGGAATTCGCTCGGCTGGTGGACCGTTTAGAGCCGGGCGACATTCTCATCGTGACGAAACTCGATCGCCTCGGCCGGGATGCGATAGACGTCAGTTCAACAGTAAAGGCATTGGCCGACGAAGGAGTACGGGTATACTGTCTTGCACTTGGCGGTGTCGACCTGGCGAGTTCCGCCGGCACGATGTCCATGAACGTGCTCAATGCCGTTGCCCAGTTCGAGCGGGATTTGCTCATCGAGCGAACGCAGTCAGGCCTAAGACGTGCCAAGTCCGAAGGGAAAGTTCTGGGTCGGCGGCCAAGCCTGACAGACAGCCAAAAGCAAGAGGTGCGGGTTGCGCTGAGTTCCGGCAAAAGCATTTCCGCCATAGCCCGTGCATTTGGTACCAGCCGTCAAACAATCATGCGGGTGCGTGACGAATTCCGTTGAGCAAGAAGCAGGATCGGATTTCCATTCTTCGAAACGAGGGCTATCAAGAATGCAAACTTTTGCGGCATATGTCGGCGCAGCCGTTTTTTGAAATAGCAGGATGTTTTGCATTTTGGGCTTGGCTGCGGCTCGACAAATCAATCTGGTGGATCGTTCCGGGTCTCGCCGTGCTGAGTCTATTTGCATATTTGCTCGCTTTGGTAGATAGCGCGGCCGCAGGTCGTGCATATGCGGCCTATGGGGGTATCTACATTGCGAGTTCTCTCATATGGCTCTGGCTGGTCGAGGGCGTCCACCCCGACCGCTGGGACCTCTTAGGGGCAACTATCTGTCTCGTCGGGGCTGCGATCATAGTTGCCGCGCCTCATTCTCGGGCCTAATCTTGTCGCTCTATTGGGATTGCCCCGCGGTTTCAATCCATAAAACAGCGCCGCCTGTAACAATGCCGATGCTGGTTTTGTTATGCGTACACCAAAAAGCATCTCCTGTGCTGACGGAGATGATGGACGACGTGTGCGTGAGACTGGCGGCGACGTCGAACATAGCCGCGTAGGACACAGGCACTTGGAGCGGGGCGGATGAGCTGATCAGCAATCCAAGGCGTCCAAAAGCTTGGTATAGAGTCTGAATTTTGATGCTTGAAATATCAATAATGATGCTTTAGATCGTTTATGTCATATTCGAGACTTACCCCATGATCACTAGCCAGCAAATGCGTGCAGCGCGCGCGCTTCTCGGCATCGACCAGAAAACCCTGGCCGAACTTGCCGATCTTTCTGTTCCGACGATCCAACGTATGGAGGCTAGCGCCGGCAATGTGCGCGGTGTGGTCGACAGCTTGACAAAGGTCATCGAGGCGCTGGAACTCGCCGGTGTCGAACTGATCGGCGAAGGCGCTCCAAGCACGGCAGGCGGGCGCGGTGTTCGCTTGAAATCTCCACTCCCGAAACCCTAACCCCCAGAACTCGCGACGGCGACCGCCGACGACATGCCGACGATCCCGCCGCAACCCATCCAAGGTGCGGCTCCAAATGAAAGAACAGACCAGACCGACCGGCGATACGCCAAGTTTTGCCGAACTCTACACACCAAAACTCGTGACTGTGCTGCGCGAGGGTTACGCGCTGCCACAATTGCGCTCTGACGCCATCGCCGGGTTGACTGTTGCCATCGTGGCTCTGCCACTTTCCATGGCCATCGCCATAGCCTCTGGCGCGACCCCGGCGCAAGGGCTCTACACCGCCATTGTCGGCGGCTTCCTCGTCTCTCTCCTTGGTGGATCACGGTTCCAGATCGGCGGGCCCGCAGGCGCATTTATCGTCCTTGTCGCGGCCACTGTTTCGCAGCACGGGATGGACGGACTGATCCTAGCGACTTTCCTTTCGGGCCTGATGCTGACCGCAGCAGGCTTTCTGCGTCTCGGCACATTCATCAAGTTCATTCCCTTTCCGGTGACAGTGGGCTTCACCGCCGGAATCGCGATCATCATCTTCGCCAGCCAGATCAAGGAACTCTTCGGCCTGTCGCTTGACCATGAGCCGGGTGAATTACTGGAAAAGCTCGTTGCCCTGTGGGAAGCGCGCGACAGCGTTACACCATCTGCGTTCCTCGTCTCGGCGGCGACAGTCGCGATCATCCTCGGGTTTCGCAGGTGGCGGCCGCATTGGCCGGGCATGCTGATCGCGGTCAGCGTCGCTGCCCTGGCGACGGCACTCCTGGACCTGCCAGTGCAGACCATCGGAACCAAGTTCGGCGGCATCCCCTCAATTCTGCCAGCCCCCAGTCTGCCGGAGTTGTCGATCGACAAGATCATGGCGGTTTTGCCCGCAGCAATCTCATTCACGCTTCTGGGCGCGATCGAGTCGCTCTTGTCCGCGGTCGTCGCCGATGGCATGACCGGGCGGCGGCACCGGTCGAACTGCGAGCTTGTGGCGCAAGGGGCTGCCAATATAGGCTCTTCCCTCTTTGGCGGTTTTTGCGTAACCGGCACCATTGCCCGCACCGCGACCAACGTTCGCTCGGGCGCGCATGGGCCGATTTCGGGCATGCTGCACGCGGTGTTCTTGCTGCTCTTCATGTTGATCGCCGCGCCGCTTGCCGCCTACATTCCTCTCGCAGCCCTTGCGGGCGTACTCGCCGTCGTCGCCTGGAATATGATTGAGAAGCCCGCGATTGCTATCCTTGTTCGATCGGGCTGGGGAGAAGCGACGGTGCTCGCCTCGACCTTCTTCCTGACTATTTTCCGTGACTTGACCGAAGCTATCGTCGTTGGCTTCGCGCTGGGTTCGGTCCTGTTCATTCAGAGGATGAGCAAGACCACTGCTGTCGCCACTCATACGCCCTTCGTGAGCCGCGACGAGGCGGATGACGCCCATCCACGTGGAAACTATGATGAAGAGGTTTTGGCCAATCCGGAGGTCGTGGTCTACCGCATCACAGGCGCGCTTTTCTTCGGCGCAACCGCTTCTATCGGCTCGGTTCTTGATCGTATCCAGGACAGCCACAAGGCACTGATTGTCGACTTCTCGTCGGTACCATTCCTTGATTCAACCGGAGCCAATATGATCGAGGGTCTTGCTCACAAGGCACACAATCGCGGCGTTGCGTTCTGGCTCACAGGCGCGAGCCGCGACATCCTGCGAGTTTTCGTCACCCACGGCCTGAAACGCCCTCTGGTACACTATTCCGCCAGCATCGATGACGCTCTCAAGTCCATCGCGGAACGCCCGGAAGAACGGCGGGGTGTCGCGTAATATCGGTTACGGCATTGGAAGGGGATACAGCTTCTACCTGCTGGAAGCTCAAAACTGCCCCCTATCACCCTGCACAGCAACTGAGAGCCGCAACATCCTTTTCGAAAGTCTGCGCAGCAAGCTTCAACCCTTCAACCGTTGTCAGGTATGGGAAGATCATCGCGCCGAGCTCTTCGTAAGTCATTCCCGCCTTGAGCGCCATCGCCGCGGTCTGGATACTGTCGGCACCTTCCGGAGCAAGTATATGTGCCCCGAGCAACCGCTTGGTGTTTCCGTCCGCGACAAGTTTGATGAGCCCGCGCGTGTCCCGGGCAGCGAGTGCCCGGGGTACGTGTTCGAGCGACAAGACTGAAGTGCGAACAGTGTGGCCGGCAGCCTTCGCGGCGGCCTCGGTGAGGCCGACGCTGGCAACTTGGGGATCGGAGAAGACGATTGCCGGCATGATAGAGTTGTCATAGGCAAGGCTATCGCCGTTCATCGCGTTTTTCGCGGCCAGTTTGGCACCGTAGGCTGCCATATAGACAAACTGATCACGTCCGGTTACATCGCCGGCGGCGTAGATGTTTTTCTGGCTGGTACGCATCCGGTCATCGACAAGGATCGCGCCACGCTGGTCGGTGGCGATTCCGGCCAGGTCCAACGCAAGATTTTGCGTGTTGGGCGTACGACCTGTCGCAAGCAGAAGGTCCTCCGCTTCCAGGATTCCGGTTCCATCTTCGGTTTCGACCCTCAGTGCAATGCGGCCGTCACGCATCAGAACTTCTGTGTAGCTCTTGATGGTTTGGACGACAATGCCTTCGTCTTCAAACGCCCGCGTCAGCGCATCACCGATTTCCGGTTCCGCCTCCGGCAGCAATCCTCGGCGGCTCACAATGGTGACGCGCGTACCCGCACGGGCAAAAACTTGCGCCAATTCGACACCGATGTATCCGCCTCCCATGACAATCAAAGATTCCGGGCGCTTCTGAACATCAAGAATTGATGTGCTGTCGTGAGGGCGTACCTGGGCCATTCCGGGAATGTCAGGCACCTGCGGCCGGGATCCCGTGGCAAGGAGGATCTTCTCAGCTTTGATGACCTCTCCTTCCAAGGTCAGCTGCCCGCCGGCAATGAAACGAGCCTCACCTTCCAGATAGGCGATGTTGTTGTGTTGGGGCAGGACGTCGATATATTTTGCAGCTCGCAGGTCATCGACCAGCGCCTGTTTCTGGCGGATTACGGCGGCCCAATCCGTGATCTGCGCCGTCGCCTCTATCCCGTCAAATCTTCGAGCGGCTTTTGGCGCGTGCATGATCTCCATAGCCCGGATCATCGCCTTCGACGGCACGCAACCGACATTGACGCAAGTTCCTCCTATGACGCCGTGACCGATCAGGGCAACCCGTGCACCTTCCTCGGCCGCCGTGATCGCGGCCGAGAACCCGGCTGAGCCCGCGCCGACCACAGCCAGGTGGTAGGATCCGTTCCTCTTCGAACAACAGTCAGACATTCCGGTTTCCTTCGTTGCGTTGGCGTCGTGCATTGCGAACAAGCGCATAGAGTGTGAGAAGTACAAAGGCGAGGAGAGCGGGCAACAGGACGTAGTCAAGAAGGCCAACGAAGGCTGACAGCCCAACGGCACCGAACAATACGACGAGAACCGGTGTGAAGCAGCAAAGCGCAGCGATCACTGTACCTATTACCCCTGTCGCCAGGAGCTTGTTGTTCATTCCATATTTTTCCTATTGTCTTCTCCGTAGCCTTCCCCGGCCGACAGTCGCGACCTTTGGCGCAGGAAATAATCGAGAAAACCTGCGATTGCGGCAGTCAGCACCGACAACACGACACCGGAACCGGACAAGTGGGCAATCTATCCGGTTGCCGCGGAACCGACGAACGCCAGACCGCCACCGCAGCAGACAATCATGACGGGAGCGGCAACCGCCGTCGCCAGCATCATTCCCAGGAGTTTGTCACTCACAGGTCAGCTTCCGGAGTTCGTTCCATCGTCCAGCAATACCGCCGTGTACCCGTATGCAGCAGGTTGTGCGACGATCTCCCCCAAATCCGTCACAGCATCGTCGAACGTGATTGTGTAGACACCGGACCGGCCATCTTCGTGTTCTTGGAAATTCAATATCGCGACGCTCTCGGATTTCTGCAGCGCCTCGCCGACGATGTAGGAACAAGACGGGCACCAAAGGCCAGTGACCTCGATTCGCGCTTTTCGTTCTTCTGCGTGTGTTGCTCCGGTCGCCAGGAACAAAACGGCAAGTGTCATAAACGTCTTTTTCATGGAGGATCCTTTCTCAGTAGCCGAGCAGCGGCGGAGCGAGGTACGGGAAGGCCAAGGAGAGCGCGACAACGAAAGTTGCGCTCCAAAGTGCTCTTTTCATGAACCGCTTTTGCAGGGGACGTTCGCAACTCCCATCATCGCAGGCCTGCGGCGTCGGCCTGTAAACCTTCAAGAACCCGTAACCGAGTGCGCCTCCGGCAAACGCGAAAAAGATCCATTTGTACTGCGTGAGCGCACCAAGCTGACCGATCCAGGCGCCTGTGGCCCCGAGGCTGAAAAGAACCAGAGGCAGAATACAGCAGGACGTCATTGCAAGTGCGCCAAGTATGCCGCCTGCGGTAGCGGCCTTCGCACCAAGGTCTGTTTCTCTTTTGGTCACTGGATGTATGTCCGTCGTCATTCCGACACCCTCATTGATCTGACTAAGGGGAAGGCTTACTGTCTGTAGTCACTACAGATGCAAGGGGTTTCTCTCATGTCAGGGATCACGAACGCGCGAGGTTATCCGATTGGGGCAATGTCCCGCGAAACCGGCGTCAATATCGAGACGATCCGTTACTATGAACGCATCGAGTTGCTGCCCAAACCTGGCCGGACTGCCGGAGGCAACCGGCAATACACCCACGACCACCTTCAACGTTTGTCGTTTATCAAGCGGAGCCGGGAACTCGGTTTCAGTATCGACGAGATTCGCGAGATGCTGAAAATGGTCGACCAGAAAGGCATCAGTTGCGGTGAGGTGCATGCCATGACAATGGATCACCTGAGTTCTGTGAGGGAAAAGATTCAGCACCTGAAGAAGCTGGAAATGGCTCTTATTAATATGGCGTCTGAGTGCGCGAAGGGAGATGTCCCGAACTGTCCGATTATCCAAACGCTCTTTGAAGCGTAGTAACTGTTGGATGGTTGGCTGTGCCGCTAAGTTGCTCGCCCCGGGGGCTGTGCCGGCTGATTGCACCTGACAAACGCGGTGCTCAAATAAGCCTGTGCGAATTTCTTCTTTAATAAAGACTGTCGCTGTAGCAGGTGGTGAAAATCAGACTGGTCAAATCGATTGCTCGATGTTCGTTCCAACTAAGCGCAGGATTTTTGGCAAATCTTATTCTGGCCCCTAATTCAATTGCCTTCCTGTATTCCAGCATAGTCAGCCATACGATCCCGGAAAGATGATGTCCTGATCGACCAGAATATTGAAATTGTATCCCGGCCGGATCTGCACTGTCGGCTGGACATCGAGGTTCTTGTTGATGCTCCGCTCCACGACCCGGCCGAACACTTCCGCGAAGTTACGGCGGACGGCGTCGGATGCCGTGTCCTGGGTGGCAAGCGTGGAACTTTCCGGAACTGCCATGTCGATCCCTGTTCCGATAATCGCGAGGAGTGCCGCGGAACCAAAAGTCCGAAGGTAATGGTTGTTCACCTTGTCCTTGAAACCGCCATAACCTTCACCATCGACGCCCCCCATGGAGCTGATCTGTAAGGTGGCACCGTTTGGGAAAATAATATCTGTCCAGACGACCAGAACCCGGTTCTGACCGAACGACACATCGGAATCGTACCGACCGAACAGCTTGGTTCCCTGAGGGATCAGAAGCAGATGGCCGGTGGCGCTGTCATAGACGTTCTGCCTGACCTGGCCAGTGATCCGGCCAGGGAGGTCTGAATTGATGCCGGTGATGAGCGTTGCCGGGATCACGGATCCACGCTTCAGTTCATAAGGCGATTGCTGCGGGACAACTCGGTTCGCGAGATATCCAGCTTCGGTAATGTCCTGGTTGAAAAAGGCTTGTTTGCCGTATTGTCCGTTGGGATCGGCATTGGCAGTCCCGCCTTGAGCCGCCTGCAGGGCAGCTGACAGGAGATCTGGTGATGTTGGACCTCGTGTAAAGGTGCCGTTGACCGTTTGATTGCCCTGGGTGGTTTGAGCCCCCTCCCCCTGGCCTTGCAGGTCGCCGAGGTTCACGGTGGTGGGGCTGTCATGGGCGGCATCGATTGATTGAAGCCGCTTCATCCGTTGCCGATGCATCTCCTGCAGTTGTTGTTCCTCAAAACGCTGGTCCAGTTGAGCACGCCAATCCGGTTCGGATTGCTGCGGAGCCGAGACCTCGTCGGGTTTGCCTGGTTCCGGTTGAAACGGGTTCCCGAAAGGTCTCTGCTTTTGAACCTTCTCCGGGACCGCGGCTCTCACCGGCTCTGGTTGGACCGCTGCAATAAGCTGGCTGGGAGGATCAATGACGCCGTTGCTGATGCCGGCTTTGAGCTGATCCGCAAAGCCACTCGCCGGCGCGCCGCCTTCGTCTCCGGCGACACTATCCCCTGAGTTGATGCCACGGTTGGCAAGGCCGATGATGATCACGACGCCGAACACGACGACAAGCCCGACGAACAAGAAAATGGGAAGTTTGTTCAGGCGCCGGATCTTGGGGGCTTCGTCATCGGGCCGGATATCGCCACCCGCCAGATGCACGTTCGATTCCGTATTGCTCATGAGTGCACGCCTCTAGACAGTTCTGGTCAAAACGGAAACCGGGCTCGTCGGTGATGCTCCGGTTGGCGTTGCCTGATAGGTCCGTGCCAATTCGACAGTTGGCGTGGTGAGACGAGCGAAGATTTGCCCTGCATCGGAATCGATCGTGTAGGCCAGGGGAATGATGGTATCGCCTAATGGCTGTTGATCCGCTTCGGCGACTGCATACCCCCATCCGCGCAGAGAGCTTTCCAGAGCCAGGGCGAACTCTGAATTGTCAGCCTTGAGGGAAATCGTTCCTGTTCCTGCCCCGACATGCTCGGAGAGTTTCGCAACCATATCGCCGGCGACGATGCTCGCAGCTGAAGGTGACAGGTTGGCGGCATCAATGCTTGTTGTTGGGTTGAACCAACCACTTTCCGACGTCATACAGCCAGCCATCGGCGTTGCCAGAACAGAAATGCCAATGGCCTTTAGAATTGAGCGGCGCGTGTGCGACATGGTCACCCTCCTCTGTTGATACGAATTTTTTGCTGGCTGTAGCCAACACCAGAAACGAGCACCGCTTGGTCGATCATGTAGTCCACGATCATGAGGCTGCCCTTCAGTCGATAATTGACGATCTGGTTCTGTCCACCAGCGGTGACATAGAGAACCGGGGCATCACCGGACGCCATTCCACTCGGAAACTGGATGTAGGTCTTGAGACCGTCCGAATAGACACGTGTCGGCCGCCAGCGGGCTTGACCATGAACACGGAATTTGAAGTCCAGGTTTTCGGCGGGGACGCCTGCACCCGGAATGGTGTTGGCTTCGAGCTGTCGATTAGCCGCCTCGAACTTGGCCTGGATATCTTCCGGGTAATCGAAGCCTACCCGGGCCATGTAACGGTGAATGTCGCTTTGAAGTTTGATCTGATAGGTGCGCCTCGACGTCGTCACCACCATCGATGTGACGAGCCCCGGTTCTGTCGGCTTGATGATCAGGTGAACCGAGTTTCCGGTTGGGCCTCCGGATGTTGCAGGATCCACCTTCCATCGAACCGTATCTCCGACCATGACATTGCGAACAGCTTCCCCGGGCTGCAATTCGATATCGCAGACCTGCAGGGGAGCGCAGACAACGGTTGGCTGGACCTGGCCATAGAGATAGATCACCTTGCCGTCCGGACCTTTGGTGATGACGCCGCGGCCGTTACGCCAGTCGCTCGACAGACCAAGGGCCCGCAGTTCCTTAGCCGTGTAGTCCGCTGCCAAGGTTTGAAGAGGCAGGGCGGTGATGGCAGCTGCGGCCGCGAACAAGCATAAGCCCGCGTGCCGTCTGGTTTTCCGAAACATTCTTCTTACTTTCTGAGCGCGTGGATTGCTTATAGTTGAGCGGTCCAATCGAAGTCCTTGAGATAAAGGCCGATCGGATTGAGCCGGATGATAGATTCGTCCTGTGGAGGCGAGATCGTGACATTTGCTACCCCGCGCCAGCGCTTCGTTTGAAGCTCCTTGCCCTTCCGGTCCCGTTCGATCTCGGTCCAGTCGATCTGATAGGATTGATTGGAGAGTGGCACGATGCTTGTCACCTCGACGGACACGGTGCGAGACTGCGCCCGGTCGAATGGGGAGTTCGTTCGGTAGAAATTGTTGACCTTCTGGGTGGCGACGTCCGTCTGCCGGAGCATCGCATAGACGCGATCGATGTAGCCTTTGGCAACGACTGTATCCGGCGTGACAGAGCGGAAAGTCGCAATCCAGGCTCCGAGCATGGAGCGAACGACGCGTTCGTCGGCATATTCGATCTGAGCCGGGAACCCGCCGATCGCGGGTGTGCCGAGTTTGTCCACCTCGACGATATACGGGACAAGTTTTACCTGGGTGCTCTGGTAGAGCGCAAAGCTGAATCCGATTGTAGCCATCGCCAGGGAAATAAGACCGATGCCCTGCCATGCGCGGGCGGTACGGATGTAGGAGCCGTATCGCTCGTTCCATTCCATCCGTGCGGCAAGATAGGGATTACCAATTGGAGTGTGTTTTGCCATCTAACTGCCTATTGCTCAGGAGGATTTGGGCGAAGATCCGCCAGTTGGCTTGTTCGGTAGGGATTGCCGCAGTTTGTGATTGGCGAGGCCTAGCGCCGAGGCATTTCCTGCATGAGGGGCGCCAGAGAGCTTGTCTGCGGCAGCTGAGGAAAGGGCTGCAAAGGGAGCCATGGCGGCCTGAGCCGCGGCTTGCCCTCTCGAAGATCCATCGTTCCTAGCGGTTTCGTAAGCTACCTTCGCACCGGCGGCCATTTGAGCGCTGCCAATGGCGGTTCCGGCAGCGAAAGTGCTGGTCTGCGTGCCGTGACGAATGACCTCCATGCCGTTGCTGACCGAAGCGCCCTGGACAACTCCTTGCAGGATCTGCGGGACGTACATCGCGACCATGAAAATGACTACTGATATCCCGGCAATTGTAAGTGTGGCGATGAACTCGTCATCCGGTTTTGCGGAATTTGCGAGGCCGATAAGTATTTGAGAGCCAATTCTCGCAATCATCACGAGCCCCAGTAATTTCATTCCAACCGAGAATGCATAAACGAGGTAACGGATTGCGAAGTCTTTGGTGTGGGATAGCCCGCCGAGGCCAAGCATGATTATGCCAGCCAACAGACCAACGTACATTTCCACCATGACGGCCACAAAAATTGCGGCGACAAGCGAAAAACAGATTACTACGACCACCATCGCAATGACCGAAGCTATCGCAAGGCCGTTATCGGCCAACAGTCCGAACTGAACGTTCTTGGACATGATGCTTGCGACATTGATGCCTGAATTAAAAACATTGGCAGGTGAGGCTGAGCCGCCGCCGGCTCCAATCTGGAAAAGACTGTCTACAACAGCCTGTGCGAATTGAGGACCATTCGTCAAAATGAACGCAAACAGGCCGACAAACATAATGCGCCGAACCAATTCGCTAACCCAAGCTTCAAGCGCTGCTGCTTGAACGGCAAGCCAAACCGCGGCGATGCCAAATTCAATGCCCGCAAGGATCCAAAACAGGGACTGGGCGGCGTTCGATATTGTTGTCTCCCAGCTTTTTGCTGCTGATTTTATTTGATCCTCTAAGCTTGTAAGAATTGTGCCGTCTTGCGCGAGTGAAACGCCGGGTACGATCACAAGGAGAAAGATTGCGGTCGTTAGGATAAATGCGCTTTGCTTGGCCATGACATGCCTCAGTTAAAATCGACACTCATCTCCTTGCCGCCAGTTGTGGGCAGCAAGGTTGGAGCTTCACTGGTCGATTTTTCTGAAGCGGGTAGGCTACTGGATAGATTTAGTGAGACATAGATGGCTCCCGAAGCGGAAATGACCAAAATTGCAGCCAAAATTACAAAATACATCGGTTTCATTATCAAAAATCCACTTCCATTTCTTTTCCGCCAGTGACAGGCAAGATTGTCGAATTGAAGAACTTTTCCCTTTTTGACTGAGCGAGGTCGCTCTTCGTCTGCTCGGACTGGTACCAGGTCCCCATCATGGTCATCTGCTGGGAGACAAGACCGCGCAGCTTCTGAATCTGTTCGACTTGCTGCGCTGCGATCTCATGACCCACCTGCAGGGCCTGCTTTTGGCCCGCGGCCGACTGAGAATGCTGCCGGAGCTGGCGCATGGTGTCCTCTTCGGTCGCGAACTGGTCCGAGGTGTATCCGGCCGCTTTCAATGTCGAAGAAATCGTGTCCCGGTTGGTGTCGGACCAGCCTTGGTACATGGTCGAAAACGACTGTCCGTCCGGCAGGCCGTTCTTCGCGAAGTCGGCGTAGCTCTGGAACCGCTGCTTCAGCGTGTCGTCCAGATTGCCCATCGAGAAGGCCATCGCCTGACCCTTCTGAACCAGGCTCTGCAGTTGGCCGAGGTTCTGCTCGACCTCGCCCCAAACCTGCATCGGCAGGGAGAGCGTGTTTTGCAGCATGTTCTCGTAGATGGAGATCTGGTTTTCGATCATCTGGATCTGGTTGCCGATTTGCTGCACCTGATTGGCAATCTGCTCGGCGTTCTGACCGCCGAGGGCAATAAGCTCGCTGTTGTTGAGGATCTGGGTGAACTCGGTCGCGCCGGTCACCGCACCACCGGCTTCAGCCGGTCCTGCAATTCCGATCACACAAAGAACGCTCGCGAGCGATCTAGCCAAGAAGCTGTTCGGCATTGTCGATTCCTCTTTGCTTGAGCCATTCGGCGGGCCATGTGTCGCCGTAGTGGAGGTGAAGGTCTTCGATGCGCTTGAGATCGTCCTTGGCGGACGCCCCGACGAAGGACAGCGTGATCGGGCCGAGCGCCATATCGAAGAGCCGGCGCCCGTCCGGAGACGTGACGTAGTACTCGCGCTTCGGGATCGCGGAGGCGATGATTTCAATTTGCTGGTCGTTGAAGCCGAGCTTTTCGTAAAACGCGCGAGTCCCGGAAACCCGGGCCTCCCCATTGGGCAGGCAAACCTTTGTCGGACAACTTTCCTTCAGGACGTCGATGATGCCGGATCTGTCGGCATCCGAGATCGACTGCGTTGCCAGAACCACCGCGCAATTGGCCTTGCGCAGAACCTTCAGCCACTCCCGAATCTTGTCGCGGAACACTGGATGGCCGAGCATCAGCCAGGCCTCGTCCAGGATGAGCAGGCTTGGTGCCCCGGTCAGGCGTTTTTCGATCCGGCGGAAGAGATACAGCAGGACCGGGATCAGGTTCCGGTCGCCCATGTTCATCAGCTCCTCGATCTCGAAAGTCTGGAAGCTGGAGAGCGAGAGACTATCCACTTCGGCATCGAGGAGCGAGCCCATCGGGCCGTCCACCGTGTAATATTGCAGCGCGTCCTTGATCTCCCGGTTCTGGACGCCCGACACGAAGTCGGTCAGCGACCGGCGCTGCGACTTTGACATCAAGTCAATCTGCGTGGTGATGGCGTTGCGGTGCTCCGGCAGAACCTTCACACCCTGCATTTCGATGAGGGTTTCCAGCCACTCGGCAGCGAACGCCTTGTCGGTGTCGTCCTCGAGTGATGAGAGGGGTGCAAAGGCCAGTGTGTCTGACTTGCCGACGTCATAGTGATCCGCGCCAACGGCCAGCGTCAGCGGGTACATCGACTTGCCCTTGTCGAAGACAAACACTTGGGCGTTCTGATAACGTCTGAACTGAGCGGCGATCAGCGCCAGAAGCGTCGATTTACCCGAACCCGTCGGCCCGAAGATCAGCGTATGTCCCAGATCCCCGACATGGAGGTTGAACCGGAACGGCGAAGAGCCGGACGCAACCTGCATGAGTGGCGGCGATCCAACGGGGTAAAACGGGCATGGCGCGTTTGGTGCCCCAGCCCAAACAGAGTTGAGTGGAGCAAGATCCGCAAGATTGCGCGTGCTTACCAGCGGTTCGCGAACATTGGCATAGGAAACACCCGGCAGGCTCCCAAGAAACGCTTCGGTCGTATTAAGGGTTTCGATGCGGCCGCCAAACCCTTCGTTCTGCACGAGCCGGCGCACCGCCTCGCACTTCTCCTGAAGACGGGTTTGGTTTGTATCAAAAAGAACGATGACAGGCGTGTAGTGGCCGAAGGCGACGAGCTGCGAGTTCGCCTCGGCAATCGCGTCCTCGGTTTCCCCGACCATCACCATGGCGTCCTGATCGAGCGATCCGGAGTTGGTCTTGAAGAGCTGGTCCATCAGTGGCCGCACCTTCTGCAGCCACTTTTTGCGCGTCTTTTCCAGAACAGCTCGCGCCTCGATCGGATCCAGGAAGATGAACCGGCTCGACCAGCGATAGGTGATCGGCATCAGATCGAGCGCATTTAGGATCCCCGGCCAGCTTTCTGCCGGGAACCCGTCGATCGCCACGACGCCGACATAGCGGCCGTCGACAATGGGGTTGAGACCGTGATGGAACTCTGCCGTCACCAGATAGTCGAGATACACGGCAATGTCTGGCAAACGGATCGGATGGTTTTCTCCGATCAGCGCGAAGCGGGCAAACTGCAGCAGGTCATCGTAGCGGCCACGCCTCTCCCCTGCCCTCCCCGCATCTCTTTCCGGCACTTCATGGGTTTCCATGCGCCGGATCGAGACGACATTCGCCATATACTGCTCAAATTCCCGGATCGTTGTCTTGAAGTGCTCAAGCGTCCGGGAGGCAAAAGAGGTGTTGCGGCTGGCCTCGTCCGAATAGATGTATTTCACCAGTTTGGACTTGTTTTTCTCGGGCGGCCGGTAAGTCAAAATAAGCGCGTGCTGGCTTTCGAAATGCCCCTCCCCGGCTTCAAAACGCTGCCGGCGCTCGTCATCGATCAGGGCCGTGATCGGGTCCGGAAAATGCGAGCTTTCCTTGCCCGGATATCCAGTTGAGGGAATGCGAACCGCTTCCATCTGGATCATCCAACCGTTGCCGAGGCGAGCCAGAACCGAATTGATCTGCCTGGAAACTTCATTCCGCTCAAACGCGGTCGAACTCTCGCTGTCCGGCCCGGCAAAATACCAGCCGGCCATCAGACCCCCGTCCTTGAGGAGCACGATGCCGTTGTCGACCAGCGCCGCGTAAGGGAGCAGGTCGGAAAAAGACGGCGCGACGTGCCGGAATTTTTTGAGGGCAACCATCTTCAGTATTTCCGCCAGGGCGTGGATGTCGGCCGGTAATAAGCGCGGTATTTGACGTGCCGCAGATAGACAGCGCGCATCAGAGGGTCCGCCTTGGCCATCATCCGCAGCACGCCAACGACCACGATCCAGATCGCCACGCCGAGCACAGCTGCATAGGGCTTCAGGATCACGAAAATCAGAATGACCGAGGCAAGACCGGTCACGAGCACCAGCTCCCGATCTGCCCCGAACAGCAATGTCGGGCGTGAAAGAGCGCGGTGAATCCGCACTCTGTTGAGGCCCGGCGCATCAGTCACGAACCTGGTCCACGGTTGCCGCGTTCCCTTCGGGAGCAATGCCGATGGAGGCGCCGGAGGATCCGAACAGGCCAACAATGGTGGACGCGCCGAGCAGGACCCCGAGAACCAGAACCACGTAGGCCAGTCGGCGGGCAAAGTCGTTGAGTTCACCGCCGAAGATCAGCATCGCGCCCGCGATCGCCACCGCGATCAGACCAACGGCGCCAGCGACAGGACCGTTGATGGAGGCCTGGATCTGTTGAAGTGGACCTTCCCAGGGAAGCGAACCACCACCAGAGGCAAAGGCTGGTTCAATTAGGTACAGTCCTGCACCGGCGAGAAAGAGAAGAAATACAAAATTACGCGACATGAAGAGTCCCTTGTCTGTCGTTGGAATTTTTGTTGAGGAACTGAGATGCAACTGCTGAGCGGATGTCATAGGTGCCGTCCCGAAAGCCGGATACAGTCACAATGTCTCGAACGATGCGCCCGTGTTCGGGGGAGCGCTCGATCGAGACGATGAGGTCAACCGCTTCTGCGATGACTTGGGGCATTGGCTGCTGAGACACTTCCGCGATCAACTGTTCGAGGCGCGTCAGTGCGGTGAAGGCGTTGTCGGAGTGAACCGTGGAGATGCCGCCCGGGTGGCCCGTATTCCATGCCTTGAGCAGCGTCAGCGCCGCACCATCGCGAACCTCGCCGACAATGACCCTGTCTGGACGCAAGCGCATGGTCGATTTCAGGAGCCGCTGCATATCCACGGTGTCGGACGTGTGCAGGATCACGGCGTTCCTGGCCGCGCACTGGATTTCCGCGGTATCTTCCAGAATGACGAGGCGGTGATCCGGAGCGACCGAAACCATTTCGCCAATGATCGCGTTTGTCAGGGTCGTTTTGCCGGTGCCGGTACCGCCCGAAACCAGAATGTTCTTGCGGCCGGCAACTGCATCACAGATCACGGCGGCCTGGCCGTCCGTCATCACGCCATCCTCGACGTACCTGGAAAGCGGGATGAGCAGCGAAGCCTTCTTGCGGATCGTGAAGGAAGGTTTGGAAACGACCGGTGGCAGAAGACCCTCAAAACGATGACCGCCTATTGGCAGCTCACCGGAAATAATCGGCTTGTCAGAGGTGATTTCCGTGCCGAGCGCATGTGCGACCTTGCCCATGATGATCTGGGCGTCATGGGGCGTTATTTCGCCGGAGAGCACCATGCCTTTACCGACGCTCTCGATGAACAGCTGTCCGTCCGGGTTGAGCATGATCTCAACGACGGCCTCGTCCGACAACGCCGACAAGATTGTTCGCCCAAGCGAATCCTCTAATCCGGCGATAAGTCGGCGGCGGCTTTCACCGTTCCTCAAGGTCCCCTCCCCTACCGGTGAAAGCTGAGATGTTCAGGGGATGGCGCGGCCTCGCCGAGACAGCATTTATCGGACCGGGCACGGGTGAGTGCCCAGGCTCTCCGGAGGTCATTCGGAGCGTCCTTTTATATTTGAGAACAATAAGATGCGGCTACAGCAATCAGTGGTTGATTGCCTTGCGAGAGGGCGCAACCCAACACAGAACGAAGTGTCATCGCAAGGTTGAGAAAAAGTTTTCCACACCTAAGGAGAGTTGTATGAATTGGCAAATATAACAATCTAATGAGGCTACGTCGCCGACCTTTAATCTAGGTCTTAGCTAAAGAGATATTGGACGTTTCGAAGCTTCGTGATCGCAGATCCTTATGGCTGGGGCCAAACCTGGACCTATCAGCCGTGTCAAAAAATCAGGCGCATCTCTGCGCCTACAGAAAGGTTCAATGCACGTGGCTTGATCGACCACGATGTGTCACCCCCGGAAAAACTCTGCAATTGTGCGAATGGATCTTTTTATTGAACGCGGCTAAAAGGGCAAGGTGACCCAGCGTCACGTGCACACCTTTCCAGGCGCGCCCAAGTGTCTTCCTCCCAAGGCTCAACACGGGCGCGCTATTTTTTTGAAGCAGCTGCTCCTTGGTTGCGCGTGGGAGTTCCACACAAAGGACAAGGCGGTTCGGAAGGTGCCGAGATCTTGCTCCTTTTGTACCCCACAAAAAAATTTCTGTGGGATAGCAAATATGCTATTCTTACCCCACGAGAAAAAGTATGTGGGGTAACGTGTGACCATCGACTATCACAGCGCAATCGGCACAGCCGCCTGGACGGACTTGCGACGGTCCCTACGTGACAGCGAAGTGTCGGAGCTGCGCGGCGCGCCACGGTCGAAGGAGGTCGGCTCCAAGACCTATTGGTACGACCACTTCCGCGTCGGGCGGAAAACCATCGACCGGTATATTGGCGAAGACACGCCGGAACTTCGGAGCCGCCTGGAGCGGCAATCGGAGATCGCCAGGGCGGCGAAACTTGCCGAACGGGATCGGGCAAGACTGATGCGGGTGCTGCGGGCGGAAGGCTATCTGTTCGCCGATGTCGGATCCGGCCAGGTGGTTTCGGCCATGGCCAAAGCCGGCGTCTTTCGGCTCGGTGGAACGATCGTCGGTACGCAGGCCTTCCGCTGTTATGAAGGCGAGCTCGGCATCCGGATCGGCTTCGACCAGTCGGCCACGACGGATGACATCGACATTGCAACTTTCGAGCGGTTGTCACTCGCCCTCGCGGACACAGTCGACCCTCCCCTTGCAGAGGTCTTTTCCGAGCTTCAGTTCGATCCCGTGCCTGCGATCGAAAGTGGCAAGACCTGGCGCTGGCGGCAAACACATCGCCAGACCCTGGTCGAGTTTCTGACACCGTCCTTCGAAGAGGATGAGGCCATCCGCGATCTTGCCGCCCTTGGTGTCAGTGCGCAAAGTCTGCATTTTCTCAATTACCTGATTGCCGATCCGATCAGTGTTCCCTTTCTCTATCGCTCAGGCGTGCTGGTGCAGATCCCGCGCCCGGAGCGCTATGCGGTGCACAAGCTCATCGTCGCCGACCGGAGGCAAGGAGGAGCGGATGCACTCAAGGCGCATAAAGACCGGGCCCAGGCGGCATTTCTGATCGAGGTATTGACGGAGACAAGGCCGGACGACCTTGCCGAAGCCTACCAGACCGCATTGGAAACCGGTCCGGAATGGCGCAAGCGCATTACGGCAAGCCTGAAACGCATGCCGGCGACTTCGGCCTTGCTCGATCAGCTTTCTTGACCGGCGGACTTGCCGGCAGGGAACCGGTCGCTGCAGGCACATGCTTCAGAGTGATCGAATTGTGCCCCGCGCACCGGAGGTTCAGCTCCGGCTGGGTCCTGTCCAGGCGAGACAAAAACTAGCTCTTGCTCGCCGACTTGCTCCTGCGACCCTGTTTCCGACCCAGCCCCATTTTCCTGGCGAGATCCGACCGCGCCGCGGCGTAGTTCGGGGCGACCATCGGGTAGTCCACAGGCAGGTTCCACTTGGCCCGGTAGTCTTCCGGCGTCATGTCGAAATGCGTGCGCAGGTGGCGCTTCAGCGATTTGAATTTTTTGCCGTCCTCGAGACAGATGATGTAGTCGCCCAGGATGGACTTTTTGACCGGTACAGCCGGGACAAGTTCTTCAACGGCTGGTTCCTGTACCGTTTGTGCGGCCGAAACGAGAGCCGAATGAACCGTCGCTATCAAAGTTGCCAGATCACCCGAAGCAATCTTGTTGCTCACATATGCGGAAACGATATCCGCAGTCAGATCAACATATACTGGCTCAATAGTTGTGTTGTATTCGGGGGCCTCAGACATTGGGTTCCTTGCAGGTCGATACTGGGAGCTGGGTGTGCGCTGGTTCTAAACTTGTTCCCCTGTGGAGTAAAATCATCGCTTCGGACAGCCAGTGGTCGCTTTACGTTCACCATTGCTCTTGAGCACACCGCGATCGAGCTTTTCGGCCATCCGAACCTGATGTTCACTTCTTTAGGTTGGAGACCCCTGCCCTCGTAATGAATATATCTTACGGTCGGCATCTTCCGGCCGGTCACTTCCTACCTTAGTGCTCGACGGTTGCCATTTAGCATCAGCTGTCTGGGCGGTTCAAAATCGCCGTAGCAATCATTCGCTAGCGTTTACGGTCCTGTTGTATTTTTTGATGGGATTGCCCAGTGGGACCTCAATACTTCTTTGGTAGGAAAAGGGAGACGATGTTTTCACCGCGGGATTCAATTGTTCTCGTGGCCGCAAATCGGGGGAGGGGAGTTCAAGAATTGTTCGCATTCGATTGGAAGGAATGACGTCTCGGAAAAAAAACATCGAAAAAACAATTGCTTGACCCCGTGTCATCTGACACTCCACTCGGAACTAGGTGTTCAGAAACGTATCAAGTCAACAGGTTTGCGGATTCCATTACATCGCAGACGGAACTTCATCTGCGGTGTTTGAGATGATTGCGTTCTGTGTTGCCGATAATGCAGAGTCTGGTCTCGTAGACGGAACCGAGCTCTTGGTCGCCAAGCTGCGTCCAAATGCCGATTTGGCGTGGGTTGGAAATCAATTTCTGGTCATCCAACATGGGAACTTCAAATCGTTGATCCGGGGCTGGAGGTTGGATGTTGCCTAGCGGAGAGGAGGGGGGCTTGGAAATCCAATTGGTCGAATTGTCTCACAACAATTTGGCACGACGCAGTGCTGGTAAATTCATACGATGAACGATGTCAGTACGAACCTTTTGGAAAGAAGGGTTGTTAAAATCTCGTGGCGCCACCTTCTGGAATTGCTTTGCCCGACCTGTCTTAAAAGAAATGCATTTCGACCTAACACAATTGTTTGACGAATGGGTCTACAGGTAGCCGTGAGCGCGGCTTATGTCTGAATAGAACTTGTCATTCAGAGTTGTCGCCGATGTTGGTCTTCTTCGTTCACGCCGCAATTCGTAGGCAACAAGCTTTAAGATGGAGAGAGCTTTTCTGAGGTCTCCTAGCGCAATAACATTGCGCCGAGAGACCTCACTCGAGAACTTGAGTGTCAGTTCGGCAAGAAGACATTTTAGAATTAGACCCCGAATGCGGCGATCTAATAAAAGACCTCTACTTTTTATGGAGTTTCAAGGTGGACATTTGTCATGAAAACGGTGGTGGATACACTGGGCGTCAATCTGACTGCCGTGCGTGAGTGGGCGAAAGGGAATACGAAACCGAGTCATAGCTATCAAAAAACACAGGACGCAACGCGGTCTCCGCGCATCAAAACTTAGACGCCGAACGCCTGATCTCAGGATACATTCGGGTCTTCGCTGATCTGATTCGAATATTATGAGGCGTACATCCTTGTTTAGCTCGCCCTGCGCTTCTGAACAAATGCACCATGAGCAGAGTCTGCCTGCAAGTACTAGTGTGGTCCATTTTCTCTAGGCACACGATATCGTGTCGACGGTGGAAAAGTTAACGGGCGTTAACTAAAAAGCCATTGACAGGAATCACTAATTCGCCCTTAGTTCGCTCTGACGCTTATTTCCGTGTTTTTCAAATTTTTGCGTCGGAGTGGATAATGACAGAAGAAGCCGCAATTTCTGACAAGGAACTGGACCCCAACTCAACAAGGGGAAAAATTGCGCGTTTTTCGTCACTATTGAGCCAGCAAATCAAAAACAACTGGCAACAGAATTATCCTCCGGAGTCGCGTAAGCACTTGCGATCGTTTTCCTCATCTGAAGTTTCGGACCTGATTGGCATCGCGCCCGCAACCTTGCGGCAAATGTCGCTCGACAATGAAGGTCCGCAACCGGCGCGGTCTGATGGGAACCGGCGCATGTACACACTCGATCAGATCAATGAACTTCGATCGTTCCTGGCCGAAAAGCGTCCCGGACAGTCCCTACAGTTTGATCCGCGTCGTCGTAAAGATGACGGAATGCAAATTGTCGCGATCTCCAATTTCAAAGGTGGCTGCGCGAAAACGACGACTGCTTTGCACTTGGCTCAGTTTCTCGCGTTGCAAGGCCTCCGCGTTCTCGCAATCGACCTTGATACACAAGCAAGTCTGACGGAGATGCTGGGTGTTCAGCCGGTCTTGGAAGTAGGCGACAACGAAACGGTGTTTGGCGTTCTGCGTTACGATGATGAACGTCGGCCACTTCCGGAGGTAATTCGACCGACCTACTTTGCGGGCCTGGATCTTGTTCCAGGCCAGAGCGAGCTGCAGTATTTCGATTACGAAACGCCAGCCGCCATCATCAGCAACAAATACGTGGGAGACGAATACTTTATTCGCCGGTTGGCGACTGCACTGAGAAGCGTGGAGGATCGTTACGATGTAGTCGTAATCGATGCGCCACCGCAATTGTCGTATCTGACATTAAACGCTGTATTTGCCGCTACCGGGCTAATTATCCCTGTACAGTCCGCGATGATCGACGTCGCAAGTATGAACCAGTTTTTGTACATGATGGACGAAATGCTGGAACAAATGGCTCACTTTGGTGCGCCTGTCGATCATGAGTTCATGCGGTTTCTTTTGACCAGACATATTCCCCACGATGTTCCACAGGTGAATATTGCAGCGATGCTTCGGTCTCTCTTTGGAGAAAGCGTCTTGACTGCTGCAGTTGTAGAGACCACTGCGATCACAAATGCCGGTCTGGAAAACAAAACGTTGTACGAACTCGAAAAAGGGTCTGTCGGACGCGACACGTACAATCGCGCCATAGAATCCGTAAATGCTGCCAACACTGAGATCTTCCAAGAGATCCTGAAAGTCTGGGGACGCTCATGAACAAAGCATCCAACCGGGCGAAACGCCTTGCCGGCATGTTTGGTGCCGTAGACCCGAACGAACTTGCCAAACAAGCTGAAGTCGAGAAATCGGACAAGACTACGAGTCGGCCCATGACGACTGCTCCGACGAAAGCACTGCAGGCGAGTTTTGCAAGCATCGAAGAAGAAAACCTGCGGCTGAAAGCCGAGCTTGAAAAATCCCAAACCGTTGAACTCGACCCCGTCACCGTGCGGGCTTCCATCATTCAAGACCGTCTTGAATGGACCGACGATGACCCGGATTTTCAAAGCCTGGTGACTTCCATTAAGGAAGAAGGCCAACGACTCCCCATCCTTGTCCGTCCACATCCGGCAGAAAATGGTCAGTACCAACTGGCGTATGGAGCGCGGCGCAATCGTGCTTGCATGGTTCTTGGGCAAAAGGTGAAAGCTTACGTTCAAGAACTTTCTGACGAAGAGCTTGTCATTGCTCAAGGTCTTGAAAATAATGAACGAAAGAACCTGTCCTTCATTGAGCAGGCGGTATACGCAGTCGCCCTTTTGGAAGCCGGTTTCACGCGTAAGCTTGTAGCCAAGTCTGTTGGAGTTGCCTCTGACACAACGATTTCGAAAATGTCTGCAATCGTCGCTTTGGTGCCAGCTGATATCTTTCGTTTGATTGGACCTGCCCCCAAGATCGGCCGAAATCGTTGGGAGGCTTTTGCGAGTCTCGCTGATCGAGGTGCAAAGAAGTCTTCGATTCTCGAAGCGGTGCGTGCTCTACCCGAAAGCGCAGTGTGGAAAGGGGCTGACTCCAACAAGCGTTTCGAACTGGCTTATCGGACAGCTGAAAAAGCAGACAAGTTCAGGACGACGAAATCCAGAGCTGAAAAGTCTCGATTGGAGAACGAAGGTCGCTCGTTCGGAACGATGGAGCAATCCAGCAACGCTGTCAAAATCTTCCTAGATGCGAAGAAAGAGCCGGCTTTTGCTCAGTTTGTCGCAGACAAGATGACGGCGTTGATTGAAGAGTTCAAAAAAGGCGAAGGGAAACAAGCGAGCAAATAAAAGCATGAAGCAAAGAACCCGCCACGTGGGCGGGTCCTCGTTGAGATAAGCACGAGTGCCTATGATCTCAGTCTAGCAGCTCTGATTCTAGAATCACTCGCAGCGCAACGCAAGTTCTGTCTCGCAGCCGAGCACGATTTCTTGCGTCTTCCAGCTTGTCTCGCATCTGAAAATTCAGTGCTCGGTCGCGTTTATGCGCTTCCGGCAAAGGAGGACTTATGTCTTCGACTCAGCAGATTGCGAGTTTTCGCAAGGTGTCTGCCGGGATTCTTGCGAGCGCGCATCTGGCGTCCCAGGAAGACCGGCCGAAGGTCACCAAAAAGGAAATCTCCCTGGTTCTGAAACGCGTTGCGCCGGCGCTTGGTATCGATGGCACGGCTTATCATGTCCTGGATATTCTCTTGGGTCTTGTGCAGCCCGACGATTTCCAGGCCGGAAAGCGGCCGGTAGTGGCGATCTCAAATCAGCGTCTTGCCGAATACACTCGGCGCACCACGCGCACTGTCACGCGCTGCCTGAAGAAACTCGTCGAAGCCGGAGTGCTTGCCTATCGGGACAGTCCGACCGGGCGACGCTATGTCTATCGCGGTTCAGAAGGGGCTCTGGAGCAGGCCTACGGTCTGGACTTTAGCCCTGCGTGCTTCAATCTGGAGGCCTTCAAGGTTCAGGCGGATGCATTCCAGCGCCGTATCAAGGCCGAGCAGGAAGCCAGGCGGGCTGTTACACGGTTTTCACGGGCGATCGCCGACATGGCCGAACTGGAGCCCGTAGAATTTCACGGGTTTGCTGCCCGAGCCCAGGCGATTGTGATCCGGGACGAATTGAATGTGGCGGAGAAGGCGGCACTTCTGGAATCGCTCTATGCGCAGGTCCTGGCTCTCCATGAAGCACATTCGTTGAAAAATAAGGATAAAATGTCATGCGCGGGTGACATTGATGTCAGCCCCTTATTTATTACAACCCCAACCGACTCTCTTGGAAGTAATTCTCAGCCGACTTGCTCTAACGAGCAATACACTAAATTTCCTTCTGACAACGGCTTCGCCGTTGATATGGCTCTTGAAAAAGAGCCTTGCGGCGGGCGCACGGAAACACAACGGCCGAAATCACAAGTGGGAAGGGGAGGCGGAGGCAAGTTTCCCGAAACCAACCTGGATGGTGTTTCCATAGGGCTCATTCAGTCGGCATGTTCATCGGTACAGGCAGAATTGGGGGTCGGTCTGAGCAGTTGGCCGGCTCTTTGTGGAGCTGCTGAGCAGTTGCGCATGCTGATCGGCCTCAGTCCGTCCGGATATCAGCTCGCTGTCGAGCGGCAAGGCAGATATCTGGCCGCGGCCTGCCTTGCGGTTGTCGCCGAAAAGGCGCTGCGGGATCCGGAGCACATTGCCTCGCCCGGCGGATATTTCCGCGCTATGATCGACAGGGCTGGGGAGGGCAAACTCCACCTCCACAAATCCCTGCATGGGCTGGTGTGAGACCATGGTGAGGTCTGGGCGGGCAATTTGCGCCAGAGTTCCGATTTGGGACTCAAACTGCTTCGAGCAAACCAGTCCGCTTTGCCCGGTCGATGAGGTTCTTGACGGAAGACGGCGACCATTTTGTCCCACCGCGGGGCGTTCGCTCGTGCAGCCGCTCGAGCTGACCGGCAATCTCTCGCAATGTCAGCTCCGGGTTCGACGAGTGGATGCCGGCGACCAGGGTCATCAATCGGTCTTCCGGCGGGCGTGGAGGCGATTTCCTCAGCAATTCCTTGTCCGCCATTCCCTCGGAAACCATCCACTTCACCGCGCGCCGCAGCCGCTCGGGCGTCCAGTCGTGCCCGCGGCTTTTCAGAAACCGTGCGATATCGTCCCAGGTGTGATCCGGACGCATGCGCCGGACAATAGGAAGCCATTGACTGGCAGTCGCCTGAATGCGTGCGCCATAGGCTGCCTTTTGAGCGGCCGTCATCTTGGCCAGCGCTTCAGGCCTGCGCTCTCGAATTCCTGGATTGCCGGGCAACTTCCCCTTGGCCTTTGCAGCCTTGATGCCGGCCTTGGTGCGCTCGGAGATCAAGGCGCGTTCAAGCTGAGCAACAGCACCCAGAACCTGAAGGGAAAACATGCCCTGCGGGGTCGATGTGTCGATCGGGTCGCTGAGTGAGCGGAAATGCGCTCCCTTTGCATTGAGTTCGTCGATAACTTCCAACAGATGGGCCACCGAACGGGCGAGGCGATCAAGTCGGACAACGACCAATGTTTCACCTGTACCTATCTCCCGAACCAGTCTGGCAAGGGCAGGGCGAGCGCGTGAAGCGCCGGAGCCGTATTCCTCCACAATTGTCTCGCAGCCGGCAGATCGCAGTTCCAGCTGCTGTGCTTCTGTCGCCTGCTCGTCCGTGGAGACGCGCGCATAGCCGATAAGCCGTCCCTCAGGCCGACGAGAAGTGCGATTGAGCGCCGATTTGGCCATTTGGGACGCCTGAGAGCCGTGTTGAGAGTGGTTTTCCAAATAAAGAAGATATGGATAACCGATCGTTTGTAAACGTCTCCTGAGTGCCTTTTCCACGACCCGAACCGTCAAAACCCCAGGAAAACCGGACCCTCTCGTCGACCTGAGCGCGGATTGCCGGGCATTTGTTCAATTCAGAAGGCCTCAGACTGCATATCGGCGAACGCGAGTTTACGGGGCAGTCTATGACGGAAGTTAAATTCGTGGTAGCTTCCTCATAAATGCGTAAGACATGAAAAAACAATGCCTTATGAAATTGGAAAGTTGAGCCTCGAGGCTCTCTTGAAGCCGATATCGGCGGCTGAAGATGCACTCGCACGGCTTGATGAGCGTGTTGCCCGATCTGAGGTCGGACAAGGCTTTGCAGAGCGGGCTGATTTCTTCGAGGCCGTCTCCAACATGTGGGTGGCCGGCGAACTTGTCCATCTGGAAGACTTGGTTCTGCACGACGCCAAGATGGACGTTCGCGCACCAAGCCACGAGCTTGTCATTGCGCACCGGATCGTCCGGGCGAGACGACGGGCGATGAGAAACAATCCGGGTTGGGCGATCTCGCGGGCTGGGATCATTGCCTTTGCGGGGATTGCCGAACAGGAGGATGAACTTCCCAGAAAACGTCAGAGGAGAGGGGAGGGGAGGGATCTCGAAACGGACGAGCACGATGCGCTTCCTCCGGAATTGGCAGAGTTCGACGAGGTGCTTGCGGAAACCAGCTGGCTGGTGGAAGCCGTTCCCCCCGGATCTACCAGAACCCGGCAACCAGACCTCATTGTGGGCGAGTTGGTCATCAGGGATCCTGATTGGGACGAATCTGAACGGATCTCTGAATGGCTCGAGTTGGTCAGAAAGGTTGAAGCGCTTCCGGCGACCCTGGCCGCGGCGGTTCTTTGGGACGCATGGGATCAGCTCGAACCGCTTCAGCGGCAGCACTGGCTTGGGCAGGTCCTTGTTTCGGATTTCCTCAGATCACGCGAAAAGGTCCGGTCACACCTTCTGGCCTTTTCAGTGGGTCTGCGAGAGATGCCGCGTGAGCGGCGACGTGCTCGGGACCGGACAACCAGGCTGATCGCCTTTCTCGATGCAATGAGAGCGGCTGCTGTCGCTGGGATGAAGGATATTGATCGGCTGACGCTCGCGAAGCGTCAACTTGAGCGGCGCGTTGTTGGCAGGAGATCAAACAGCAGCCTGCCGGCTGCGATCGAGCTCATACTTTCACGGCCGATCGTATCGGCGCACATGATCGCGAAAGCTGCGAAAGTCACGCCGCGCGGAGCATTGAACCTTGTCGGAGAGCTCGGTGTGCGCGAGATGACGGGGAGGGGGCGGTATCGTGCATGGGGTATCTTCTAGCCGCTAGTCTCGGGGCTGTCCCCGGGAACGTTGTCGCTCATGCCGCAGAAGGTGAACGTACACGATCAGTTCGGACATTCTTCGGGACACCCGATAGTCGAGTGTCTTGTCCTTTAGGCGGGCCTTCAAGGCCGACAATGAGGAAGTTCTCGCCTCGCGTTGGGAAGCCCAAAGCAGCACGTCAGTTGCTTGAAGTCCGGCGTTGTCTTTTGAAGACGGCATTTCGAATTGGGCCAGATCGTAGTCGGCAAGCGAAATCTCCGGGAAGCTGCCGTCAAGCGAATCCTGCCAGATGATATTTCCGAAGTGCCGGTATGTCTCTGCGAGCGCCGTTCGAAATTCGTCTTGCTGGTCATGGATAAGCCTCTCGGGCAGGCTATTGTGCTTGGCTGCGAATTCATGGATTGCCTAAAACAACTGGGTGAAGGCAACGACATTTGGAGAACTGGCCTGATATCCCTTCTTCTTTTGAGTGTGTGACAGCGTGAACTCAGCCGGTTTCTGCCTGGCAAATCCAAACGCTTCCCTAATTACGTGCCGGATGGCCGTTGCGCACTCGGCCATCCGAAGCCCTTTGTCGATATAGTCAAGACAGCGAGTTATGCCATCGAAGTCGTCGCTCAAGTAGGAAGACCAGAACAGTTCCGCCGCGTCTCTGGACATTGCATCGTCAATTGTCAGGCAAAGCACATGACGATTCAGTTCGTCCCAATACCATTCGCCCGGAACGGCCTTGTTTTCACCCGCATCGAAGATGACGTCCACGAACTTGGTCGGAGCCATATACGGCTTGTGTATTTCGGTGAGGTTGAACGTCCACGGTCCGGACTGATCAAGGGCGTCTATAATTGCCTGTCCTACCATGGCCACTTCGGTTTCGGGCCATTCATGCGCATGAATCCGATCAACACTCTTTTCCTCGAGAATAGGGGCCAGGACCATTGCTATCGATGGCGCTATGTCGCCCACCGACAAGACGGCACCGAGGCGAAAATACTCGTTTCTATCAAAAATGTTTCGGCCGGAATTTCCGGTCTCATCGGCATACGCAAACACAGCTTTTCCAGTTCAGTCGATTGCCGGCACAAGAAGGGTACCGGTGAACAGAATTATCATAGGCGATCAAACCCGGCCTGCGGTAACGGCGAAAAATCGTGATTGAGGAAACGCCCGTTGACCCAAAGGCCTAGAGCAGCCGGGCTATGACAGCGCGATCAATAGTGGCTTGGCCCTCTTGCTGAAGAAGCGTTTGATCTCAGCGTTGTGATACTTGGCGAGCCATTCGTATTTCAGACGTACGCTGGGAGTGGTGGCATTTGCGCGTGCTTTGGCAATAACCCGACCGTGGTTCAAAGCCCACTCGTGGCACGCCGACTGCCAAGCTTCGGTCCGCATGCGATCCCGATCTTCTCCAACGATGGCGGGTTCAACCGATTCAAGGCAGATACGTAGATAATTAATGAACCAGTGAGTCTGCCCGTTTGGTAGCTTGCGATGCTGCTTGAGCGTCTTCGCAAAGGGCTCAATATCGTCGCTGTAATAGGTGCGATCAGGGTGCTGGGCGAGGTATTTTCGCAGTGCGGGTGTGATCGCGATCATGGGAACACATGCATCGTGCTCAAGTCTGTATGCGTTCACCATCGCTGGGCTGATCAGGGTGTCTTTGCGATGAAACCAGTACCCGAGATCGACTCCCCCACGAAGGAAAATGCCGCGCTGAACGCAATTGCCTTGCGCGATAGCAAAGCTTGTCAGCTCGCTCATCAAGACGTCAAACGTGCCCTGCAATTTGGTCAGATCGGAGCGCAGCGGTACAGATATGGCGACACAATCCGAAAATGCTAGAACCCGCTTGCCCACGATTTTTTGAGACTCGCGGACAAAGTAGTCCGAAGATTTGTGCTCAAATTCGCCCTGAACGAAAACGACATCGTCGTCGAGTTTCCGCAGATCCTCTTCTGTTTCAATCCGCTGCACTCGATCAGAGAATCCGAGAAGGTCGATGAAGGCGAAAAGCCCATTCTTCAGATTCCTGCGGGTGATCTTCCTTCCCATGTGGTTCCACCAGTTTCCGACTTCCCAAACCCTGCCACTTCGACCAAATCGGTACGCGACTAACGACGCAGAGCGATCCTTAGCCGGCGCGCACGATCCTGAAATGCGCGTTCTCCACCCTCGAGAATCTCACAAGCCATCCGTCTGATCTCAGCCTCCTCGAGGCCGCCCGCCTGGTACGCGATCGAAGGTAAGCCGGTGCCATCATGGGTTCCGACCTCGGCGATGATGATCTGGTCCGCGTCGGTGTTGATGACCAGGTTAGCGTTGTGGGTGACCATGATTACCTGGCGCCTGCGTTTTGCAGCCACAAACAAGGGCACGAGCTCATCATAGATGGATTTCGGGTCTAGGTTCTCTTCGGGCTGATCTATAACCAATGGGCAATCTTCGGAGTCATCGAGCGCAAGATACAGGAGCACCAGAACGATCCCCCGCGTGCCCGGTGAGAGCTTCCTCAGGTCAATCCCGTCATACCGAATGCCGTATTCGATAGAGATATGATCCGTGCTGTACAGCCATTGGGCGAACCGCTTCGACCATGGTCGGTAGTTGGCCTGATCCGACTTCTCGACTGGCGCGTTCGCAAGAAGCGTTTCCTGAAACTTGTCGCGAAAGGCCTGCATCGCTTCTGATACCGCGGCCGAGTCACCTCTCGCCCAGGCCGTTCCAAGCATTTCGTTTGCTTAACGTTCAAGAGAGCCAATGCCTTTGAATGGACCCCCACGCAGGTCAAAAAGGTCCTTTTCTCCCCGCTTGGCCCAGGCCGCGACGTTAACGACACGGCTGACCGAGAATGAAAGTTTGGCGAGCGTGCCGCCTGCCTTCTGCAGTTTCACCATCAACGGAGCGTAGAGCTCGTTGAGGACGCGTTCTTCGGCAACCACGGCGTCGAAAACGCGGATATATCCTGCCTCACGTTCCGCCACCAATGAGATCGCCCTGTCTCGCGCACCAATGAAGTCCTTGAGCTTTTCCTCGAGGCTCTGGAGAACGGTGTTTTCGTCTGCGATCCGCTTGCTCACAGCGGCGAGCTTTTTTGCGGTTTCTTTATCTGCAGCGACGATCTTTTCGATCCGCGCAATTTCGGCTTCGAGTGTAGCCAACGGCATCTTCTCGGGATCATCACTTGGACGGAGAAAAGACCCAGACTCGTCGACCGCCACACTCGGGGTCGTGCCGCGCCACCCTTCCATGCTCTTTGCGGCCTGTTTCGCCTTATCCGTCACGACCCCATCAACGTCCCCGGTGTAAGTCAGAAGGAACCGTTTCCAATCAGCGTCCTCTAACTTGGCGCGCTGGTGTTGTTCGCGCATTGAGCGCAGCGTATCTGGGGCCTTGTTCTGCCGCAGATCCTGAACTTCCGCCTTGATGCTGGTGATCGCCGATTGCTGGTTTGCGTAATACCGGATGTGTCCGCGCACCTTGTCCGCGGCATTGATCAGGTCCTGAAGCCTCTCGGCGATTTTGCTCGGGCCCTTCGGCAGTAGATTCTTGCGATCTGTCTGATAGCGGGCGATCAGCTTCTTCTTCTCATCGACCTGCGTTCTGATTGTCGCGACCTGGCGCGACTTATTGAGCTCGACGCCGATCTGCTCTGACAAGTTCGCCAGGGCCTCTTCTTCCCGAGTGCGCGCGTCGCGAAACTCGCATGCGTGCAGCTCTAGCAGTTCCTGAAAGTTTACTGCCCCGTCTCGTTCCAGAGTTGGATGGGCTTCGAAGATCACCCGCTCGATTTCGGCAATCAGCGATGGCATGCCTTCGTTGGAACACAGATGCTCAACGAACTGCTGCGAAAGGTAGCGCGCCCGCGGATATGCGTCTGAGGACCAATTGACCGGAGAATCGAGGCTCCGTGTCATCGGATCGCGGTTTCCCCAGGTAAGAGTGACTTCCGCTCCGCCGAGGTGTTCAGCTGCACGGTCAAGAAATGACGGGCGTTCGGAATTGTGCTCGTAGGAGTCACAACCTGCCGCGATGATGTCGGCTAATGCGGTCTTTCCCGACCCTCGGGCTCCGATGATGGCAACCAAACCGGGATTGAGACCGACGTGCGGAGTTTTCGCCCATGGTGCGTTCGAGATGACGACCTCGTCGATGATCTGTGAGGGCGTGGCCCAAGATGGCGGGTCTGGCGCGACATACGCTCGTTCGGGGTCCAAGTAGGCCTGCCGCAGTGCGTCGAAACTCGGCTCGCCCTTGATCCAACACAATCGGTCTTCCGCCGGTCGAGCCACATGGTCCAAATCATGTGCGTCCGAACCCCAGATGCAGGGTTTGCAGCCACCATATCGATTACGTAGTTCTTCTTCGGTGGCCTTTCCGTGTCCAAGCCAAAAGTCCCTCTGTTTTAGACTACTGGCAAAGATCGCGTGGGCAGCCTTTTCGATCTCTTCGCGGAGAACGGCGTCGGCCGCCTCCCTAACACCGGACGTCCCATCTGCATTTCCCGACACGGCGATGACGATATTCTCGCTCGCCCAGTCCATCCGGTGCGCTTCCATCAGATTATCGAGGGACACCTTGAACTGAGTGCATCCGTGTTGGAGGGCGTCCTCGTCGTCTGTCTTGTTTAGGTCTGCGCGCCGACCCAGCCGGATGAGATCGGTCGGCGTACAAGCGAATTGGTCTCCAAACGCAGAGAATGTGAGCCGGCCCAGGAATCGATTCAGCTCGTCGATATGGTTCGGGTCGTCGGGGCAGACCAGAAGATGGATATTGACGAAATGACCCTTCACCGTGCCGGTATTGAGACGGAGTTCGATGTTGGGAAAAAGGAGGTCGCAGTCTGGGAGTCGACCGCTCTTCTTGTGTTCGAGAACCCGCTCATATGACCGGGTCACGCAGTAGTCGGTAATTCCGATCGCGCGCAAGCATGGCGAGGCGGCCTCGAGTGCCGAGAGATAGTCGTCCCAGCCATTCGCGGGGTACTGATCGTTCAGGACTGTTCCCGGAGCATGAATATGCGGCTCCCATCGATGCCACTCTGATCCTCTCGACACCACGTCCAATGAACGTCCCTCCCATGCATAGTCTGCTTGACTAATGACTTTCTTTGCCTTGCCTATCGTTGATGAAGTTTTCCAGTTGTTCAATACTGACCATGACTTCTTCAAACTTTGGCGGTGTACCGAATATCATGGCCGACATTCGTTCATAGTCGGCCTCCAGTTTCTTACGCATCTCCTCTGTCGGCATCAGGCGGTACGAGCCCGGTTCCGCCCGTTCGTATCGGTGATCAGGCGCACGAAACATGAGCTGCTTGTGCTGACGGCATGCTTCGGCCAGATCACGCATTGAGGCTGTCTTCTCGCCGTATTCCGAATGCCGCCAAATCTGGTGGACGTCATAGTAGTGCCGGGAATAGCGATTGAGATCAGGAACCGGTCGGCCGGGATCATTATCTGCGGCGCGTTTTTCCGTCATTTCCGTCAAGGCGTGCAGGATCAGCACCTTTTCCCAGAAGGTGCGTTCCGGCTTTACCGTCGTCACGCCACCAAATTTGAGATCTGCACCATTTGGGAGTTCGTCTGCCACATAAGGGACTATCTCACGCGCTTCGACAGGAACGGGGTCGGGTCGGGCGCCGCCCTCTATACGTACTGCGGCTTGGACATAGCCCTCTCCGGATCCAAATGCACTGTCATAGCCGACCACCAGGACATCGAGTGCATCCTTGTTCCGATAAGGATCGAAGCCAAATTCAACGGAGAAATGACCAGTTCTTCCTGACAGTTCCTCGACGGTTGCTATCTCTTTCAGCATCTGATCGCGGAGCGTTCCCGAGATGTATTTGCGGGCCGCTTCGTCGACCTCCTCGGCGAGGGCCTTTTGCTGTTTGGTGATGGAGGGCAGTGCGGCGATGTCCGTCTCGAGCGGGACATTGAGGTCGCCTTTGAATATTCCGATATCGATGTCTTCGGAGAACCGCCTAATAAGCCCATATGCCTTGCTCAGGCTGGTGCCGCCCTTGAAATAGAGATGCACCGGGTCGTTCTTGCGCCGGTTGAACAGGAAATCGAGAACCCAGCAAACATAGAGGTCTTTCTCAACATTTTCGGCGCGTGTTTCCAGTTTGGCTGCGACCGCCGAAAAGAGGGCTTGGCGTTCATCGGTACTCGAGCCGAGGATTTCAGCGAAGGCCTTCTGCATGTGCCCCCGTCGTATCAGATGGCTGCGATGCGTCGTTCGAGTTTTCGTCGGTCGACAGTGTTCGCGTGATTTTTTCGATTACCGGGTACATCCAAGCGGAAACAGCTTGGATATTCTGATTTAGGTCTTGAACAATTGCGTCGCGCTCCGGAGCGCTTGAGAGCCGTCGGACAATCCCGTTGACGGCCGCATCCAGGCTCGTGCGATCGTCGCGAAACCATGACAAAGCCTGAACCACGCGCATGGCCGGCCGTCCGGCCCAGAAAGCTGTCTTGGCGGAGATCCGCTTGAAGTCGAGTTTGTAGACGATAGGTTCTTTCGCGTTCGGGTCTCCAGTGTTGGCGACGATTTCGATCGTCCTTGGGTAGGTGTCGGCATAAATCGTGCTTCGGGCCGGGACTGCCGTCGTCAGCCCCAAATCGTTGGCCGCCGTCATTCCATCGACGAGGACCCGCAGCTTGTCGCGCCGCGCGATTGCATCGACAAATGATGCGATCGAAGGGAACACCATCTTGCCAGTTAGTTTGCTTGTGGTCGGCTTGTCATAGAGGCCTCGACACGGGCGCCGGATATCTCCACTTTTGGCCAACCGTTGCAGGGCCTTCTCGATCCCGTTCGGACTTGCAATGTCTAGGAAGTCTGCTCGCGACCACACCCCAGCGGGGGCACCCGCTGCGATACGCGCGTGAACGCGGTTAAGTGTGTCGGACGTGGGGTTAGGCATTGGATTCCCTCATTGAGTGACCGAAGATTATATACAAATTTTGGTCAGTAGCAACTCCAAGCATGCATGCGACCAAAGTTTCTATATAAATTTTGGTCAGTGCCAACGAGGTCGACCTAATACGGCTTCACGCGTGCAACCTGACAAGAGCTCCTAAAAAATTTTCACCGCGTCATCGCGTACCTTGCGGCATTCCTCCAGATTGCGATTCGAACCGCCATGGCTTATATTTCCGACTCGGAGCCGATCGCCAGGGCTGCAAGCGACCCAAAAGGCGGCAGTGAATTCGATTTGAAAACCTGAACGGCAACCATTCAGCCGGCGCAGGGTGTTCATGAAGCGCTTGCGACCACCCCTCACAGACGCCGGTGAGAAATGGATTGTCATGTCTATCCAAAAAGAATGCGCAGACCGTCTGCGCGAGACCTATCGCAACCTGACCGGATCCAAACTGAAATCCGGCCACGCCCATGAACTCGTTGCTGCTTATTTCGGCTACGGGACCGCGGCAGCGCTTCAAGCCGAAGTCGAATATCCAGTCGAAGCCATAGAGGCTGCAGCGGTTCTTATTCCCGACCTCGCTCTGATGGGCCGACGGCAAAGTGAGCTCAATCAGGTCCCCACCGATCTTCAACCCGTCGACGACCTTGCAAAGGAAATCACCGCATACTTGGTCGATGAGGGTTATTTCTCCGGCAAGGTCTGGCACGCTAGAGACCTCAGCGACGAGATTAACTCCTATGTCATGGAAGACCCGATGCTCATCGAGGATGCACTGTCGGGAGAGATTGCTTCGACGAATGCCTATTTCGATGAGCTCTATATCGATGAAGTCGTGGTCGACGTCACGGACGACGCCTTTGTTGCTACGCTCACTGGTTCATTGAACGGAGAGCAGGACCAGGATCGGGTTTTCCACGGAGACAAGATAAACTTCACCAGCACTATGACGATGTATCGGATTGCGGCCCGCATCGCGTACCAAGAGCCGGACTTCGAGACAGGTGGAAGCGTCGACGACTCAATGTATTATGAAGACGACCCGGCTTAAAGGTCAGGTAGAGGGATCGTGTTGTTGTTTTTGATCCCTATTCACCAAGCTCTGGCCTGTGCGACTTGGTTTCAAAAATGGCAGCGGTGTTGCTGCGCTCTGCGTTACCCTACGAGGCCGCCCGTGCTGTGCGCGGCAAGCTGAGGCAAGAGGCGGCGTTCGATGCGCCGATCAGCCCTACGACTTTGTCGATATGCTCAGGCGGAACCCGCATACGCGCACCTTGCAAGGCAGCAATGATCGCTTCGATCTGTCTTTGGCGTCCGAGCACCGCTTCAGTGAAGCTGTCCGTCAGCAGCTCTGCCGTGGAAACGACCGGCAAAGACCCGAAGCGCGAGGCGCAGATTTTCCGCGCCTTCCGCTCGTCGATCATCGCTATTCCGTTCATCTGGACGGCACAGGCGATCGTCGCCGCCTCTCCGTCATCAAGCGTCATCGCAGCCGAGCCGCTGATCAGAGTTTCGTAAATCGCAAGCCCTGCCGCGTCGAGGGCGGCGCCGCCGACTACTCCGGCGTCTACAAGAGCCTTCAACCGTTCTTCGTCTTTGTGGCCGTTACGCGAACCGTGACGCAGTTCCGCACGAACATTGCCCGTGACGGCAAAAGGGGACGGAACGGCACCCAGTATCGCGGCGGCACAATCCGTAGCGTTGAGATTTATAACAACGCTTGCATCAATCACGATCGTTCGCGGGGCCTTAGTAAGGAAGCTTGACAAGCTCATTGGCCTCGCTTTCCTCGTTTTCGACTCCGTCCAGCAGCTCCCGTACCTCATGGCGATCGAGCTTGAGAAGGCGCGCTAGCTGCCCTTCGCTATAGAAGCCGCGCTTCCACGCTTCGCGCGCGAGCAGCGCCAGCCGCGGCGGCACCGCCCCTTGTGCTTCAAGAAGACTGCTGCCGCGGACAGGAAGTTCCCCCAGCACTTGACGCGCCTGCTCGTCGGTGATCCCGCCATTGGCCTGAAACCAGTCCCAGGTGCCGTGCTTGGCAATCCTCAATTCTTCAAGCCTGCGAACAATGGCCTCACGGGCGACCCAGAAGGCGCTTGCCAAAAGGATTATGTGCCGGCGCGTGAGATGGCTTTGTCCGGCAGTGATTTCAGCAAAGCGTTGTCTCACCGCCCGTGCAGGAGTGACGAAGCAACGTCCGAAATGGTCTGCATAGCGCTCTTCTCGGGAGTGCGGTACTTCGCCTTCCGTTAGGATCTCTGGTTGCCGTCTTGCCGAGTTGAAATGACCGAGTTCGTGAGCGCCGGTTTGAATGATGCGACCGACCGGATGAGCGGCATTGAGTAGCATGCACGCGCCCACTGCCTCGTTATAGGCGAACAGCCCCGAAATCTTCCCGTCCAGAGGCCGGACATATACCCTTATGCCAAGCTGGAGATCAAGCAACGATACAATATCGAGAACCGGTCCCGCCCCGAGCCCCATCCAGTCACGAAGGTCCTGCGCGTCCTGCTCCGCCTGCTGCCGGACATCGCCCGGCAAGATAGGCCGTTCGGGAGGGTAGTTACGCACACGCTTGATGCCGAGCGCGTTTTCAAGTTCGACTTCGGCGCTGACCAGATCGTTAAGAAGGCCGGCCGCGCGCTCGGCAGCGTCGTCCGCACTTTGGGCAAGCTTGCGGAACCTCGGCACCATATCCAGATGGACGGCTTCCTGCCGGAGGATAGCATTCGCGGAAGTTCCGTAATGCGAACAGAGCTCTTGCAGCTCGTTCGTCTTAATACGGCGCTGTCCCCGTTCGATGGCAACGATAGTCGTGCGCGCAACACAGATTTTTTCGGCAGCGGCAGCCTGCGTTAGTCCGGCGGCCTCGCGCGCGATGCGCAGCCGCTCCCCGATTTCACTGTCTGGCAGGCTTTCTATCATTGCGCTCATAGGCCTGCCCGTACCCACTGCCTGACAAAAGAATTACTTCCCATCGAACGAACGAACTCCTTCCATTCACCGGTATGTTCCGACAGCATCCGCGTCAGAGATTCTTTAGTTTGCTCTTTGCCCAGCCCGAGTGCCGGCCCGAGCAAGGCGGCATGGCGGCGAACGACGGGGAGGCCATCTTTGGACGCCAAGTCGGCCAAATGATCCAAGTGCAAGACACCCGCAATCGCATACTGGCGGTAGGCGGGAGTCATCCTCGTAAAGTCGCGGTCGACGGCCTCATCCAGACTGGCAGCCGTCAAATCAGTGCAGACATAGGCGTCGTCTGCCTCGGTTAGACCGGCCGCGTGGACGCTTAGCCGCCGCAACATACAGGCAGCGCAAACCCCGCATTGACGCCTCTTGCCGTTGACCGAACACCAGCGGTTGCTTCTCCAGCACGACCGCGTCGTATGCCAGTTGCTTCCTTCGGGAAGGGTAGCGAACGACCGCAAGGTTTCCCCTTTCGTGTTCCACAACCGCGGGAAAACGTAGCGGATTTCCTTCCCGAAAAGCGCTTTCAGCAGCCGCTCCATCCTTTGCGTGAACCGCGGATGGTTCCGGTAGTCCGGATAGGCATGAACGACGGGAGCGATGGCTGGTCCAATGGCACCCTGCCCGCTTTCGGGGATGATGATTTCGCTCGCGCCGGACAGATACGCCGCAATGCCACTTATCAGAGCAAACTTGAACCCGCGACTCCGCGCGCTGGCTTCCCTGTTTGGCATATTGCAGGGAACGTCATAGGGAACCATGGTAAAGGGTTCGCGCCGGTTCTTCTTGTCCGGCCGCCCGATATCGTTGCTGCCCACGCGGACGCGCACGAGCTTTGGTCCCAGCCCCGAACCGATCAGCCCCGCTACGGCGCGTGAATCCATTCCGTCGCTGAACGCCATTATCGCTTCGGTCGCCACGGGCAGATTCAGGTAGGCACTTTGCGGGGACGGCGCCGCCTTGGCTCGGGCGACAAACTCGACCGACCAGTAATCGCCCGTCAGGAAGCCCGCAGTATCAAGCAAGGCCTCCGACAGCTCGCTTTCATTCCATCGATCGGGGTCATGGACAGGAATACGCAGCGAAATTCGGCGCGCCCATCCCCTCGGGGGTCGCTTCAATATCCTGTCGCCATATTCGATCGCCGCCGCGACGACCATGGCGTCATAGATGAGGGGCTCCCAGCTTGCGAAAGCATAGGTCTCAAGGGCTTCGGTAGAAAACTCGAAATCCCGCCCGAGATCGAAGGGAACCCAGCCACAGGACGCAGCGCCCCCGCTTTCGACGACTTCGATCGACCTTTCAGGAATCCAGATTTGAGTGGCACCGGAACTCATAGGGGAGGCCCCTCGTCGAGTCCGGTATGTCTGGGCAGGCGCGAGGCGGGCTTGCGCCCTGCACCGGGTGAAGCCAGATCGCTCGCGAGCGCACTGAAAGCAAAACCGCTGCGGGTCGCATCAAGGCGGTCACGAACGAAGCAAGCGCTTCGCGCACTGGCTTCGCGCAGGTAGTGTTCTTCTACGCCGCGGAAGTGATCGCGGGTATGCTGTTCAAGCGCGTTCGTCAATGCCGTCCGGCAGGCGGCATCGCCGAACAGTCCGTCGCACGCGGCCTCGATCGCGCAGTCGATGAAGGCGTTGCCTAAAGCGGAACCGCGGCAGCCTGATCTGAGCGCTTCTATTTCTGCCAGCCGGTCTTCGGCGAAAAGATAGCCCTGACTTCCGGCACCCAACACCTCGCGAACCGCTTCGACCGGAAGCCCTTGTGCGTCTTTGCGCAATGCATGGGTGACGGCCTCGCGCACGTCTTCGGCCGAAAAAATCGACTTGGCGGCCCTTTCGGCTACGTCCCTCCAGCGCTGCAGCATCGGCAGGCTTCTATGCGGTCCATCGCTCATGGTAAATCTCCATGTCAGAAATATAACGAAAAATATCTGACAATGTCAAATTTTGCTGCAGGCGTTTGATTTGTCACTTAGCGTCGCCCTCCGGGCCGGGCTGTTGGCAAAGCTGAAGCCCGCACGCGGTCTTCCCCCATCCGGGCGTCCATCCCTGACGCTGGCAGTAGGTTGCCCCAGGCGCGAACAGGAAAAGTCCCGTGCCGCTTGCGCGCAGCGGCCGGCAAGGGACGCTGTCGCCGCTTCTGGCGACGAAAATGCCGACCCTGCACAACTCCAGCGCACCATCCACGCCCTTGTCCTGCCTTGCCCTTCGCGGCCTCCGGTTTCACCTCCCGAAATGCTAGGGAACGGAAACCCGAACAAAGGACCGCACGGAACGCGGAAAATGAATGGAAAAAGCAGACCTTAAAGAGCTGAAGGAAAAAGTCGCCTGCGGCGCCGTTCTTGAGTCTTCCGGCTTTGCCGTCGACAGGCAGGAAAGTACACGCAGGGCGGTCAAATATCGCCGCGACGGCAACATCATCATTGTCATTCATGAAGGGAGGGGCTGGTTCGATCCCCTGTCCGAGGCCAAGGGCGACGTGTTTCGCCTCGTCGAACATCTCGACGGTCTCCCGTTTGCTGCGGCCCTTCATGTCGTCACAGACCTCGTCGGTTTTAGGCCGGCTGAGCCCGCCTGGATACGCCAGGCCAGGGAGAAGGCGCCGCACCAGACGGGAACGCAACGCTGGCAAAACCGCCGCAAGCCTTGGTGCGGTTCGTCGTCCTGGCGCTATCTGCACGATGCGCGCGGCATCCCCGAACCGATTCTGAGACGAGCCGTTGCGGACGACCTGCTACGCGATGGTCCGCACGGCAGCATGTGGGCCGGTCATACCGACGAGGCCGGTCACGTCACCGGCTGGGAGGAACGGGGGCCGAGGTGGCGCGGGTTCGCGAGCGGTGGCGCCAAGATCCTGTTCCGGTTGGGGCCGGTTGATGCAACGCGTCTCTGCGTCACCGAGGCGGCGATCGACGCCATGAGTCTAGCGGCAATCGAAGACTTGCGACCCGGATCGCTTTACCTAAGCACCGGCGGAGGCTGGTCGCCTTCGACCGAAGCGGCCCTGCACGGGCTTGCCAGCCGCCCCGACGTTCTCCTGGTCGCGGCCACAGACGCCAACAGCCAGGGCGAGACCTTTGCAGAGCGCCTACGGATCCTCGCGGAAGAGAACGGCTGCAACTGGCAGCGGCTCAGACCACCGTCCGACGACTGGAACGCCTGTTTGAAAGAGAAAGAGTGAGAAAGGAAAACGAGAGGAGAATGAAGAAAAACGGCTGCCGCATGCCCGCTGCCTGCGTCAAGGGTGAAGCTCCGCCCGGCTGACGCCGGCCCTTGACCCAGGTCACCGGAGAGGCGGCGCCAAGAAAGGGTCCGGAAGGGCTGAAGAAGATGGTTATACCGACAGGGTGCACCGCGCTCCAGCCCGTGACAGGCCTTGAAGGAGCCCGCCATGACCTCTCCCATCCGCAAGATCTATTTCGGTGTTACCGACCGCCGTCAGATGTTCCGTCTCTTCGACCGTCACGCCCGGCGACCCGATCGCTGGCAGAAGGATGATAGTGCGCTTTACGCCGGCGAATGGTTCGAGATCGCGCAAGACCAGCACGATTATATGCTCGACATCCTGCCGCCGCTCTGGATGCGCGGTGACATGTTCGCCATGCGCGAATTCCTGACCGGCAGCGTCACCAGCGTCTTCTATAACTTGCACATCAACGGCGCGATGCGGTTCTTCCACGCCTATTGCGATCTGTCCGATCCGCGCTCTCCCTATGCCATGCGCGAGGCTATCGCCCTCCGCGAGCGCTGGCCGGTTAAGGCGATGACCCGCGAGGAGCGGCTCGAACATATCTGGAGTGCCACCCATGACGATTATCGCGGATATGCCGGCGAGGGATTTAGCCCTAAGCATCGCGGCAAGCGCACCGTTTTCGTGCACAGTCAGCCTGGGACGCGGTTTCAGCTGCTCGAAAGCCTGAGCGACGCGCAGATTTCGGAAAAGCTGCCCGTTCAACTGCGCCACCTTCCTGCGCTTGCAGCCGCGTGAGGTGCGCCATGTTCACCTTTGCAATTTCCGCAGTCCGCAAGGTCATTGCGCGCGGTGAAGCAGATGCCGCCGCCAATGGCGGTTTCCGCAATCCCTATTTTGGCGATCGATCAAGCGAGCGCGAAAAGCCAGGGTTCTGGCTGGTAGGCGACGAGGGCGTCTACGTCATGTCGAACGGCAAGCTCACCGAGGGAAAAAGACCGCTCGTCGTCTATGCCGGCGAATGCGATCCGAAGGCCAATTCCGACTGGTGGGACTACAAGCGTCAGCATTTTGGCGGCGACGATGGCGTCGAGTTTATCGATGCCGATCTGCTCATTCCAAGTTTTGACCGGAAACCCGAGGCCACTCATC